>JACQYA010000069.1 GCA_016208425.1 Betaproteobacteria bacterium | reverse complement strand
AGCGTTTTATCCGGGTAGGCGAGCTGGATTTTCCGGGGCGCACCCCGGTGCGGGGCTATCTCAAGGGCTATGCGAGAGAAGTCCTCGTCATCCGCCAGGCCTTTAAAAGCGGGGGCGGCAGCGTAACATCAGTTTGTAAACTCATCTCCTCGCAAGCCTCCCGTAAAAGCCGTTCGCGACCATCAAAAAGGCCAGGCAAACTCCTGCCAAGGAACTGCGCACCGCTCGATAAATATCGTCGGAGCCAGTGATACTACAGGCCAGATACTGACCAGCTCCGGGCGGCGATCACGGCCGCTGCCTGAATTTCGTGAATTCCGGCGGGCGTTTTTCCAGCCAGGCGTTGCGGCCTTCCTGGCCTTCCTCGGTCATGTAGAAGAGGCCGGTGGCGTTGCCGGCGAGTTCCTGGATGCCGGCCAGGCCATCGGTGTCGGCGTTGAAGCCGGCTTTTATCATGCGCAGCGCCATCGGCGAGAGCTTGAGCATTTCTTTGCACCAGCGCACCGTCTCGGTTTCCAGTTGCGCGAGCGGGACGACGGTGTTGACCAGCCCCATGTCGAGCGCTTGTTGCGCGTCGTACTGGCGGCAGAGGAGCCAGATCTCCTTGGCCTTTTTCATGCCGACGGTGCGCGCCATCAGGCCGGCGCCGAGGCCGGCGTCGAAACTGCCGACGCGCGGGCCGGTCTGGCCGAAGCGCGCGTTGTCGGCGGCGATGGTCAGGTCGCAGCAGAGGTGCAGCACGTGGCCGCCGCCGATCGCGTAGCCGGCCACCATCGCGACGACCGGCTTCGGGCAGCGGCGTATCTGCATCTGCAAGTCGAGGACATTGAGGTGCGGCGTGCCGCGCTCGTCGTGGTAGCCGCCATCGTCGCCGCGCACCGTCTGGTCGCCGCCCGAGCAGAAGGCTTCGTGGCCGGCGCCGGCGAGGACGATGACGCCGACTTCGGGGTCGGACTGCGCGCGGTGCATGGCGTCGATCAGTTGCTGCACGGTCTCCGGGCGGAAGGCGTTGCGCCGCTCCGGGCGATCGATCACGATGCGGGCGATGCTTTCGGCGAAGTCATAGCGGATGTCGGAGTATTCTTGGCGCGTTTGCCAGTCCAGGGCGTTGGCGATCATGTGTGCGGGCTCCCGTTAATGCTGTTTGGCCGGCAGCGGCAACCCGAGACGCGGCAGCCAGCGGCGCAGGCCGGGGGTGGTGACGACGGTGCTGGCGATGGCCATGATGACCAGCATGGTGAACACGTTCTGCGAGATGACGCCGAGGTCGTAGCCGACGTTGATGACGATCAGCTCCATTAGCGCGCGCGTGTTCATCATGATGCCGAGCACCTTGCCTTCGTCGCTACCGAGGCCGGCCAGGCGGGCGGCGACGTAGCTGCCGCCGAATTTGCCGGCCGTGGCGAGCAGCAGCACGAGGCCGCACCAGCCCCACAGAGCCGCGGTATCCAGGCCGCCGATATGGGTGCGCAGGCCGGTGTAGGTGAAAAAGATGGGCAGGAAAAACACGGTCACGAAGTGCCCGACACGTTCCTTCCAGGCCTCGACCAGCGCGTGTTCGTCGTGCAGCAGCACGCCGAGCATGAAGCCGCCGAAGATGGCGAAGATACCGAGCTTGTAGGTGGCCATCGACGAGACGAAGACGCCGGCGAGCAGGATGCCCATCATGTTGTTCGGCAGATGGCCGTTGCGCGTCGGATGCAGACGGATCAGCCGCTTCAGCAAGGGGCGCACGACAAACCAGCAGAGCGCCATGAAGCCGGCCAGCAGCGCGACCGTGCCGGCAAAGCTGCCGGCGTCGAAGTGCGAGACGGTGAGCGTGGTGACCAGCGCCAGCAGCAGCCAGCCGATCACGTCGTTGATCGCCGCCGCGCTGATGGCGATGACGCCCAGGCGATGCCTGGTCAGCCGGAAGTCGATCATGATCCGGCCGAGAATCGGCAAGGCGGTGATCGAAAAGGCGGTGGCGATGAACAGCGCCGAGCCGAGCGCGTCGGCTTGCGGCGACAGGATCGGCGCGGTGAGGTAGCCGAAAACCAGCCCCAGGCCGAACGGCGCGATCAGGCCGGCGGCGGCGACCAGCGTCACTGCGCGGCGATTGCGCGGTTCGCTCAGATGCGAGAAGTCGAACTCCATACCGATCTGGAACATCAGCAGGATGAGGCCGATCTGCGAGAGCATCTGCATTGCTTCCGGCGGCGACGAGCGGAAAACGTATTGAAACATCCCGGGCGCGACCATCCCGAACAGCGAGGGGCCGAGCAGAACGCCGACGATAATCTCGCCGACTGCGGCCGATTGCCCGACGCGCAGCGCGATCTCGCCGCCCAGCCGGGCTACCAGAACGATGATCGCCAGTTGCAGCAGCGTGAAAAACAGCAGGGCTTCGGTTTTGTGTACCGCGACGGCGGCAACGCCGGCTTCAACGCTCATCAGATTATTCCGCCATTGATCGAAACGATTTGCCCGGTGATGTAGCCGGCTTGCTCCGATGCCAGGAAGCCGACCAGGTCGGCCACTTCTTCCGGCTTGCCGGCGCGCTTCATCGGCACCAGGCGGGCGATGGCCTCGGCGTTGAAACTGCCTTCGCTCATCGCCGTTCCGACGATGCCCGGCGCCACCGCGTTGACGGTGATGCCCCGGCTCGCCAGCTCCAGCGCCAGCGACTTGGTGGCGGCGTGGACCGCCCCTTTGGCCGCCGAGTAATTGACCTGGCCGCGGTTGCCGGTCAGCGCGGCGACCGATGTGATGTTGACGATCCGCCCCCAGCGGCTGCGGATCATCGGCATCAGCAGGCTTTGCGTGACATGGAAAAAGCCGTTCAGCGACACGTCGAGCACGCCGTGCCATTGCTGCGCCGACATGCCGGGGAACACGGCATCGTCGTGGATGCCGGCGTTGTTGACCAGCACCTGGATCGGCGCCTCGTCGGCCAACGCTTCCAGGCGGGCGCGGGTCGCCGCGCCGTCGGTGAGGTCGAACTGCAAGGCCGTGGCACGCGCGCCGCCGGCTTCTAGCGCGGCGGCCAGCGCGTCCGCCGCCGCGCGGTTGCGGTTGGCGTGGATGAAGACGTGGAAGCCGTCGGCGGCCAGCCGCCGGCAGACCGCCGCGCCGATGCCGCCGCTGCCGCCGGTGACGAGCGCGCGTTTCACTGCCCGGCACCTCCGGAAAACAGCGGCCGCCGCGCCCGCGCATCGAGCACGACGCCCGCGCGACCTTCGAGTAACGGGCAGTCGCCGGAGAAGACGCCAAAACCGTAGAGGACGTGGTTGTCGTCGCCCGACAGGCGTTCGACGGCAATGCGCAGGTCGCCGGCAATACCATCCAGCCTGTCGACATGCAGCGCGACGTTGCGCACGCTGGTCAGGTAGCCTTGACGCGGCGCCGTGTCGGCCGGCGCGAGCAGCGCGCCGTGGACGGCCATCGCCTGCGCCGCGTATTCGATGCCGCAGGCCGCTGCCAGCCGGCCATCGGCGCGCAACGGGTTGGCCGGGTCGCGATGGCTGCCGGCGCGACATTCGACGGAAGCGTCGTCCCAGCGCGCGACGCGGTCGAGCAGGCACATGTTCCCCCGGTGCGGGATACGGGCGAGTATCCAGGCGCGGTCTAGCACGGCAGCAGCTCGGCTGCCAGGCCGACGTTGTCGAGGTAGTCCAGGTGCGCGACACCCGCCCGCCGCGCGGCCAGCAAGGCCAGCAGCGGCAGTCCGCGCGCCGCCGGAACGGCGCGGCGCAGGGCTTCCAGGCCGGCGTCGGGCAGGCGGTCGGCGGGCGGGCGGGCAAGGCGTACTTTCAGGCGGGCGAGGCTCTTCTCGGTGGCGGCAGGTGTCATCAGCAGCGCGATACCGCAGGTGTCGGGAACCGGGCGCGTGGCAAACAGCGGTTCGGGGTAATCGCTATCGTAGGAAAGCATCAATACCGGCAGCCGGTCCGCCATCGTTTGCGCCATCGCTTCGAGCAGACCCGCGCCGAAGCTGGCGTCGAAGGCGCCGAGCACGTTCGACGGCGCGGTCGCGCCAGTGGCGATGCTCCAGTAGCCGGCCGCCGCGTTATGGACGGAATTGTGGAAGCGCGTCGGCGAGATGTGCCGGTCGTCCGAGGCCAGGGTTTCGCAGATCTGGTGGCAGTTGTGCCCGTCGCCGGTGGACGACGAGAACACGGTGACCAGCGATGCCGGCGAAATCGCGGCGCCGGCAGCCGCTTCCAGCCCGACGGCCAGCGCCAGCTTGACGACGGCGCCGACCCGGCGGCGCTCGGCCGGCGGCAGGCTGGCCGGCACGGGGACGAGGGTGCGCGCCGGCAAATAGGGTTGCCGTCCGGCGAGGATCTCCGCGCCGGCCGTCCAGTCCGGCAGGCCGGGGCCGAGCAGGCCGACGCCGGCGATCCAGGCGACCAGCCCGGAACCGGCGGGCGCCGATGCGGGGTGCGCCATCTCAACGCGCCTTTCCGAGCACAAGGCTGCAATTGCTGCCGCCGAAGCCGAAGGAGTTGCTCAATACCGTGCACGGTTGTCCGGCGCGCGGCGCCAGCAGGTAGTCGAGCGACAGTTCCGGGTCGAGGCGCAGCGTGTGCGCGCTGCCGGGCAGTATCCCGGAGGAAAGCGCCAGCGCGCAGAGGATCGCTTCGACCGCGCCGGCCGCACCTAGCGTGTGGCCGGTCGCGCCCTTGGTCGAGCTGCACGGCGTCCGCCCGCCGAACAGTGCGGCGACCGCCTTGCCTTCGGCGGCATCGTTGTTGTGCGTTGCCGTGCCGTGCAGGTTGATATAGTCCACGCTGGACGGCTGCAACCCGGCGGCGGCGAGCGCTGCGACCATCGCCTGGTGCGCGCCGCGACCCTCGGGGTGCGGCGACGACATGTGGTAGGCGTCGCTCGATTCGCCGGTACCGAGCAGCAGCACGGCATCGCTGTCCAAGTTGTCGGGCAGCCGTTCGAGCAGTACGTAAGCGGCGCCTTCACCGATAGAAATGCCCTTGCGCGCCGCATCGTAAGGGCGGCAGGGTTCGTCCGAAGTCAGCTCCAGCGAGCTGAAACCATAGAGCGTCGTCAGGCACAGCGAATCGACGCCGCCGACGATTGCCGCGTCGAGCAAACCGCAGGCGATCATCCGCTGCGCCGAGGCGAACACCTTGGCGCTCGACGAGCATGCGGTCGACACGACGACGGCCGGCCCGCTCAAACCAAAGTAACGGTGTACGAAATCGGCGACCGAAAAGGCGTTGTGCGTCGTGCGGTAGACGAAGTCCACCGGCAGCGCGCCGGTGAGCGGGTCGCGCCGCCGGTAGGCCAGCTCGGTCTGCAGGATGCCCGCTGTGCTGGTGCCCAGAAAGACCCCGATGCGCTGCCCGCCATAACGGCCGATGGCGGCGTGCACCGCCGCGTCGAAAGCGTCTGTTTCCAGAGCCATCTGCGCCAGCCGGTTGTTGCGGCAATCGAATTCCTTCAGGTCGGCGCGCACCATCACGTCATCGACCCCCGGCGCTTCGCCGATATAGGTTGCCAGCCCGACCGTCTCGAAATCGCACGGCTTGAGGCCGCTACCGCCCCCGGCAACCGCCAGCCGATGCAGCGCCAGCCCGCGCCCGAGGCAGGTGCTGGCGGTGCAGGCGGAGAGGTGGAGTGGGGTCACGGAAGAGAGCGGCGCCGATGAAGGCCGCATTCTAGCAAATTGCCGCACGGGGCTGTTGGCGGCGAGTTGGGTTTTGCGGTTTTGCGCCGCGCAAGAGAACCGGAACCGGACAAAGCTTCGCCCCCTCGAAATCGCTTGAAAATCGCGCCGGCCGCCCCCATAATTGAAGTATGGTTGTAATTCCGGTAAGAGCATCGGGGGTGTTTTTAGGTGGGGGTGCCATGGCTTCGACAGGGCGGGCAAAGGTGCGCAGGCAACTCGTCAGGCGATCGACGTTAATGAAGCAAATTCTCAAACGCCAACGATGAGCGTTTCGCACTGGCCGCTTAAGGTCTATGCCGAGGCTGCTGGAGCCTTGTAACCAAAGAAAGCCGGCGGGGACTTCGGTCTCCGCCGTTATTTCCGGCTATCCCGTTCATCCTTTCCCGGCGCTGCCCGGGAGCCGCCGGCCGGTTGTTCCGCCGGGTCTTGCGGCGAACCGTGTTTTCCGCGCGCTTTGGCCATGCGGTCGTAAAGGACGACATTGACCGTGGCGGCCAGATTCATGCAGCCGGCGGTGGGGATGTAAACCACGTCGGTGCACCAGGCGCGAACGGTTCTGTCCAGCGTTCCATCTTCCGGGCCGAAGATATAAAACGCTTGCTCGGGATGGGTGTATTCGGGCAACGGTTTCGCGTCTTTGACCAGCTCGACGGCGACCGGGGTGCAGCCGAGCGGGATGACGTCCTGCAGGTTTTCGATGCCGATCAGCGGTATTTTCCGGTGAACTTTCTTGGTGTCGGTAACAAACGCCTTTGCGCGGTCGTAACGGACGCCGGTATAAAA
>JACQYA010000135.1 GCA_016208425.1 Betaproteobacteria bacterium | reverse complement strand
TATCCGTCGTCCGGCTCCTTCAACCGCTCCGGCGTCAATTACGAAGCCGGCGCACAGACGCCGCTCGCCGCCGTACTCTCGGCCGGTGCGCTGATATTGATCCTGATGCTGGTCGCGCCGCTCGCCGCCTATCTGCCGACCGCCGCGATGGCCGGCATCCTCTTCCTCGTCGCCTGGGGCTTGATCGACTTCCACCACATCGGCGACATCTGGAAAGTCAGCCGCACGGAAGCCGCCGTGCTCGCTGCGACCTTCGCCGCCACACTCGTTCTCCACCTGGAATTCGCCGTGCTGGTCGGCATCATATTTTCGCTGATGCTCTACCTCTCGCGCACCGCCCGCCCCGGCCTGCGTTCGCTGACGCCCAACCCGAAGCACCCGCAACGACGCCTGAAAGACCGCGAAGCCGGCAGCCCCGATTGCCCGCAACTGAAGCTGCTGCGCATCGACGGCTCGCTGTACTTCGGCGCCGTCAGCCATGTCGCCGAATATTTCCACTATCTGGCGGAACGGCACGCGGGACAGAAACACCTGCTGCTGGTCGCCAACCACATCAACTTCGTCGATATCGCCGGCGCCGACCTGGTCGCCAGCGAAGCCGAGCGGCGCCGAAAAATCGGCGGCGGACTCTACTTCCAGGCGCTGCGCAGCGACGCCCAGACAACGCTGGGCAACCCGGTGTACGCCGAACGCCTCGGGCCGGTCATCAACTTCCCCGGCAAAACGATGGCCATCGCCGCCCTGGTGCCCAAGCTCGACGGCGCCATCTGCGCGAACTGCAAAGCGCGTATTTTCAGGGAGTGCGCGGCCATGCCGGGCGCCGGAGGGGATGTCTGAACGGGCCGCGCGCCTGTTGGCCCGGCGGGTAAGCACTTCGTAGATCGCCATTTGGCGCGGCATCCGGCCCGATCATGCTACCGCTCCTCCGGCGGCTTCAGCCCCCGAAACGCCCGCCACAGCAGTAGGTCGTAACCGATCTTCAGCGCCGCGCCTACCATCAGCGGCGATCCGGGCGCGGCGACTTGCATCAGCCAGCCGGCAAAGGCCGGCGCGACCGACCAACCGCCCAGGCGCACCAGATGCGTGACGCCGGACGCGAAGGTGCGCTCTTCCGGCCGCACCATCGCCATCACGTAGGACTGGCGGGTCGGCACGTCCATCTCGACCAGACCTTCGCGCAACAGAAAGAGCAGCGCGGCGATCTCGAAACTGGGCGCCACCGCGATGGTGAGCAGGAGAAAACTCGACGGGATGTGGGTGAACACCATCGTGTTGACCAGGCCGATGCGCTTCGCCAGCCAGGCGGCGCCCAGATGCGACGCGGCATTCATCAGCCGCGCGCCGAAGAACAAGGCGCCGATCACGGCGGGCGATGCACCGAAGCGCTCGAAGAAGAAATACGAGATCAGCGCCGCGCCGAGAAAGCCGCCGGCGATGCTGTCGACCGCAAACAGCGCCGAGATGCGCCACAACACGCGCCGGCTCTGCGGCGCCAGATCCGGCAAAGCCCGCGCCGGCGCGGCGGCCGCCGACAGGCCGGCATAGAACGGCAGGCCCGCCGCCAGCAGCGCCGCATAGACGAGAAACGCGCCCTGGTACGCCAACGCCTCGCCGACACCGCCCCACGCCCGCAACAGCTCCGGCAAGGCCGCCGCCAGCGCGCCGAGCGCGTGACCGAGATCCATCAGCAGGTTGTAGCGCGCGAAGGCGCCGGTGCGCCCGGCGTCGTCGGTGGTCGCCGGCAGCATCGCCTGTTCCAGCACCAGTGCCGCCCCCCGGTCGCGTCCCATGCCGTTGACCATGCCCAGCAAGGCGGCGGCGCCGAGCAGCGCGGCGTCGCCCGACAACGCCACGGCCAGGCCGCCGAGCGCGGACAAGCCGGATAGCCAGAGCAGCAGGCGGCGCCGGCCGATGCGGTCGCCCCACCAGGTCGCCAGCCCGACGGCCAGCGTCGCGCCGAGCAGCCCGGCTGCGATCACCGACCCGAAAGCCGCCGCCGAAAGCCCCTGCCGCGCCAGGTGCAGGCCGAGCAAAACGCCGGCCATGCCGGTCGCGAGCGCGCGCAGGAAGGCGGCGGTATAGAGGCGCCGGCGGTCGTTCATCATCGTGATCCCTTTTCCCTTGCTACAAAATATTATTGTAATGATTTATACACTAGAGTAGTATGATTTACATGAACGCGTCGACATCCGCCTGGCTCCTCCTTCTCACCACACTGCCCTCGTCCAGCGGCACGCCGCGCATGCGTGTGTGGCGGGCGCTCAAGGCGCTGGGCTGCGGCGCCTTGCGGGACGGCGCGTGGTTGCTGCCGGCGGGCCGGGCGGACGGCGGGTTCAAACATCTCGAACGTCTGGCCGGCGAAACCGTCGCCGCCGGCGGAACGGCGGAGCTCCTGCTGCTGACGGCAGTCGACGATGCGCAGGAAACCCGCTTCCGCTCCCTCTTCGACCGTAGCGCCGACTACGCGCAAGTGCTCGACGCCCTGCGCAAGGCCGCCGCAGAACTGCCGGATGCAAAAACGGTGCTGGCCCTGCAACGGGAGCTCAAAGGCATCGCCGCGACCGATTTTTTCCCCGGCGAAGCCAAAAGGCAAGCCGAAACGGCGCTGGCCGAACTGGAGGCTCTGAGCAGCGGCGAGCCGCGCTTCCGCGCCGGCGCGATCCGCCGCCTCGACGCCGCCGGGTTCCGGCGCCGCACCTGGGCGACGCGCCGCCATCTGTGGATAGACCGCATGGCCAGCGCCTGGCTGATCCGCCGCTTCATCGACCGCGAAGCGCGCTTCGTCTGGCTCGCGCGGGCGGAAGATTGCCCGGCCGGAGCGCTCGGCTTCGACTTCGACGGCGCGGCCTTCACGCACGTCGACGGGCGCGTTACCTTCGAGGTGCTGCTGGCAAGCTTTGCGCTCGACGCCGACCCGGCGCTGGCGCGTCTGGCCGAACTCGTCCATTACCTCGACGTGGGCGGCATCCCGGTGGCCGAAGCGCCGGGCGTAGAGCGCGTGCTGTCCGGCGCGCGGGCGTTGTGCGGCAACGACGACGCGCTGCTCGACGAAGTCAGCCACGTTTTCGATTCTCTCTATCTGGCCCACAAGGAAAGCGATCATGACTAATCCTACCAGCGCCCCACAACCCGTCACCCTGGGCGAAGCTTTCGCCTACTGGCTGAAACTCGGCTTCATCAGTTTTGGCGGCCCGGCCGGGCAAATCTCGATGATGCACCAGGAACTGGTGGAAAAGCGACGCTGGATCTCCGAACACCGTTTTCTCCACGCCCTCAACTTCTGCATGCTGTTGCCAGGACCGGAAGCGATTCAGCTGGCGATTTACATCAGTTGGCTGATGCACGGCGTGCGCGGCGCGATCATGGCCGGCGTACTCTTCTTCCTGCCCGCCTTCGCGCTGCTCTCGCTGCTCGCCGGCATTTATCTGGCCTTCGGCGACCTGCCGGTGGTGCAGGGAGTTTTCTGGGGGATCAAGCCCGCCGTCGTTGCCGTCGTGCTCTTCGCCGCCTGGCGCATCGGCTCGCGGGCGTTGAAGAACGAGGTCTTGATCGGCATCGCCGCAATGGCCTTCGC
Organism: Betaproteobacteria bacterium; assembly: GCA_016208425.1. Classification (GTDB taxonomy): domain Bacteria; phylum Pseudomonadota; class Gammaproteobacteria; order Burkholderiales; family Rhodocyclaceae; genus JACQYA01. Next base: position 5,395 of record JACQYA010000135.1, on the reverse strand, counting down.
CGGCATTTTCTTTTTCAAAATCGACTTTCCGTGGATCGTGCTCGCCGCCGCGCTGCTCGGCGCACTGGGCGGCAAGCTGATGCCGGCCAAATTCAAGGGCGGCGGCGGACATGGCAGCAGCGGCGCCAGCCACCAGAACGGCCCGGCGTTGATCGACGACGATACGCCACCGCCCGCGCATGCGAAATTCTCCTGGGGAAAACTGGTGTTCACGGTCGCCGCCTGCGTGGCGATCTGGGGCGCGGCGATGCTGGCCGTGCAGGGTCAGACCGACCTCACCCGGATGGGCGACTTCTTCACCAAGGCAGCCTTCCTGACCATAGGCGGCGCTTACGCCGTGCTGCCCTACGTCTATCAGGGCGCGGTCGAGCATTACGGCTGGTTGAGCGGCCCGCAGATGATGGATGGACTAGCGCTTGGCGAAACGACGCCGGGGCCGCTGATTATGGTGGTCACCTGGGTGGGCTATCTCGGCGGTGTCGCGAAACACGTTGTCGACAATCCTGTGGCCGCCGGTCTGGCCGGCGCGGCGGCGGCGACGTTTTTCACCTTTCTGCCCTCCTTCCTGTTCATCCTCGCAGGTGGGCCGATGATCGAGGCGACGCGCGGCGAGCTGAAATTCACCGCGCCGCTGACCGCCATCACCGCTGCGGTGGTCGGCGTCATCCTCAACCTCGCCGTCTTCTTCGCCTGGCACACCTTCTGGCCGCAGGCGGGCGAAGCGGCACCGTTTGCCGGCTCCTTCCAGTGGCCGGCGGTTATCCTCGCCGTCGCCGCTTTTCTGGCGCTGTGGAAGTACAAGATCGACATCATGAAAGTGATCGGCGGCGCCGCCTTGCTCGGCCTGGCGCATACCTTCATCGCCTGACGCGAAGGATCAGCCCATGAAATGGATCACCCGCGAACGCCCGAAAATCGACCGCATCGCGTGCCCCTGGCTGGTGGCGCGCTTTATCGACGACAGCCCGGAGTTTCTCTACGTGCCGTCCGGCGACGTGATGAAGGTCGCCGCCGAAACCGGCGCCATCCCCTACGACGTGCCGAACGTCGAACTGGGCCACCGCAACACCCCCGACGGCCAACGTTGCAGCTTCGACGCCTTCATCGGCAAGTACGGTCTCGACGATGCGCCGCTACACAAACTGGCGCGCATCGTCCGCGCCGCCGACTGCGGCGAACCGCAACTGGCCAAGGAAGCCGCCGGACTGCTGGCGATTTCCAGGGGGTTGTCGCTGAATTTCGCCGACGATCACGAAATGCTCGGGCACGGCATGACGATCTACGACGCGCTCTATGCGTGGTGCGCCGACACCCCGCTGAAAAAACTGGGGCGCCTGCTGAGAATAACGTAGAAGGTAAAAGGGTGGTTTCGGCCGGCCGTCAGCCCAACATCTTGGTCAGCGCGGCGAGCCCCTGGTCGAGCATCTGATGGTGGTTATCGGGCACGCTGCCGTGCGGCGTCATCTGGTTCACGATCTCCGGCAAGACCTCGGCCAGGCCGCCCGATACCTTGTCTTGCGACAAACCGAGCTGTTTCGCCATCTGCGCGATGGCGTCGCCGCCCACCGCCTGCACCACGTTGGCGCCGGAAATCGCCTGGTTGGCGCCGGTGCCGACCCACGATTTGACCTGCTCGCCCATCCCCGCATTCTGGAATTTTGCCGCCAAGCCCGACAAACCGCCCTGGCTCTGGATCATCTGGAACGCCACCGGCAGCAGCGCGGCGAGCAGCGCGCCGTTGCCGCCCAAACCGCCCAAGCCGCCGAGCATGCCGCCCAGACCGCCCGGTTGGCCGCCCGCTTGTCCCGGCTGGCCGTGCTGGCCAGCGCCGAGCATGCTGCCCAGCACGCCACCGAGACCGCCGCCCGCCTGCTGGCCGCCACCCATCATGCCGCCGAGGACGCCGCCGAGCATGCCGCCCAGACCGCCCTGTGCTCCCGGCGCCGGTTGCCCGCCCTGCTGACCCGACAGAACGCTGGAAAGAACACTACCCAAAACATCACCGAACATTGAGGACATACGCACGCTCCAAGGGCAAAAGAAAGCCTAGGGTACTGCCGGGTACAGGATTCCGCAATGACCCCATTTGCAAAATCTGCCCCACAACCCACCGGCCGGCCGCCTGTTCTACCGTCTGTACTATACTCGTCGTCGGCACACGGCCTTCGACCGTCCATTCGACCGGAAAAACAGCATGCTACGAAAACTCCTTCAGACATTGCTCGCCGGCATCGTCGCCGCCGCGCTCCCGGCTTGCGACAACGTCCTTCTGAACGAACTCAAACCTGGCATCTCGACCGCATACGAGGTGCGGGATCGCATGGGCGCGCCGGCGATGGAGTGGAAGGAGGCGGACGGCAGCGTGACCTGGGAATATCCGCGCACGCCGGAAGGCATCGCCAACTACATGCTGGTGATCGGCCCGGACAACGTGCTGCGCGAAATACGGCAAGTGCTGACCGAAGACAACTTCGCGAAAGTGCGGCCGGGAATGAGCCGCGAGGAAGTTCGCCGGCTGCTCGGCAAACCGGCGCACGAGGTCTACTTCGAGCTAAAACGGGAAGTGGTCTGGGACTGGAAAACGAAAATCGAATCGGGCATGGACGGATATTTCAACGTCCATTTCGATGTCGGCGGACGGGTCGTCAAGACGAGCAGCAACTTCGTTCCGCGCGGCTGATCGCGCGCGCCGACGCCGGCGCTACGCCCCCGCGCGCAAGGCATCGAGCGGCGCGGCGCGCAACAGGCGGGACGCGGCGAACCATCCGGCGGCACCGGCCAGCAGCGCGCCGGCCAGCGTGGCGGCGGGCGGCAACCAAAGATTGATCGCCACCTCGAAACTGAAAGCCTGGCGGGCCAACACCTGCCCGACACCGAGTGCGCCCAGCGCGGCAATCAGACCGGCTAGCGCCCCGACCGCGACAAACTCGGAGAGCAGCGCGGCGCGCAGCTGATCGCGGCGCGCCCCCAGCGCGCGCATTACCGCCAGCTCGTAACGGCGCTCGTCGGCCGAAGACGCGAGCGCCGCATAGAGCACGATAACGCCGGCAACAAGCGTAAACAAGAACACGAACTGCACCGCCCGCACTACCCGGCCGATGATCGCCTGAAGCTGGAGAAGAATCGCCGCCACGTCGATCACGGTGAGATTCGGGAATTGGCGCACTAAACGGTCGACCAGCTCCGCCTTGAGCGGCGGCAGGTAAAAACTGGTAATCCAGCTCGTCGGGTAAGCTTCGAGCACACCCGGCGGCGTCAGCACGAAGAAGTTGACGCGCATCGTATCCCAGTCGAGCTTGCGCAAACTGCTCACCGCCAGGCCGACCTTCTCGCCGGCGACCGTGAACTCGATCCGGTCGCCGGCCTTCAAGCCCAGCGTTTTCGCCAGCCCGGCTTCCACCGAGGCCAAGCCGCGCCCCGAGTCGTCGGGCGCGAACCAGCGCCCGTCGGCCAGCCTGTTGCCGTCCGGCAAATCGGCGCGCCAGGACAGGTTGAACTCGCGGTCGACCAGCCGTTTTGCCTGTTCGTCGTCGTAGCTCGCAACGCTCACCTCGTTGCCGTTCAGCCGCGTCAGGCGGCCGCGCACCATCGGCAGGATCTCGGGATACAAACCCGCCGCCGCAAAAGCGCGCCCGACGTCGGCCACCTGTTCCGGCTGGATGTTGATGACGAAGCGGTTCGGCGCATCCGCCGGCACGGCGCGGCGCCAGGCGTCGACCAGGTCGCCGCGTGTCGCCGTGAGCAGCAGCAGCGCCATGAAACCCAGCGCCAGCGCGACAATCTGCAAGACGCTGGCGGCCGAATGCCGGTTCAGGCCGGCCAGCCCGTAGCGCCAGCCCACACCGCCGCGCAAACCCGCGGCCAGCCGGACCGCCAGACGCGCCAGCGCGGCGAAGACAAGCAGCGCCAGCGAAAACCCGCCGACCACATAAGCGCCCAGCGCGACTTCGCCGGCAATCCAGACCATCAAACCGGCCAGCGCCAGAAAGCCGAGCAGGTAGCCGCCGAGCGGCCCCGGCCCGGCGGCGCCGAGTTCGCGGCGCAAGACGCGCAGCGTGGATACGCTCTTCAAGCGGAGCAACGGCGGCACGGCAAACCCGAAGAGCAGCAACTGGCCGACCGCCAACCCCTGCACCGCCGGCAAGAGCGAGGGGGGCGGCAAAGGCGTCGCCAACAACGGCGCCAGCCAGGCATACAAAACAAAATGGGCGGTGTAGCCTGACAGGCAGCCGAGCAGCGCCGCACCCAGGCCGAGCAGCAGGAACTGCCCGAGATAAACGCGCAGCAGGAAACCTTGCGTGGCACCGAGGCAGCGCATCACCGCACACGGGTCGAGATGGCGCTGCATGTAGCGCCGCGCGGCGAGCGCCACGGCGACCGCCGCCAGCACCACGGTGAGCAGAGCCGAGAGGCCGAGGAACTTCTGCGCCCGATCCAGCGCGCCCCGGATTTCCGGGCGCGCGTTCTGCGCGTCCTCGATCCGCTCGCCGCGCCCCAACTGCCGCTCCACGGCGCGCCGGAAGGCGAGCAGCGCGCGCGGATCACCGGCCAGCAACAGCCGGTAAGTCACCCGGCTGCCGACCTGGATCAGGCCGGTCGACGCGACATCGGCCAGGTTCATCAGCAGGCGCGGCGCGACGCTGAAGAAATTGACGCCGCGATCCGGCTCCAGCGTCAGCACCGCGTCCACGCGTAGCGAACGCCGCCCGACGTGCAGCGTGTCGCCGACCTTGATCGCCAGTGCCGACATCAGCCGCTCGTCTATCCACACGCCGCCCGGCGCCGGAACCGCGCGTGTCGGCACATCTTCGACATTCAGAGCCGGCGCCACGCGCAGGGTGCCCCGCAACGGATAACCCTCGCCCACCGCCTTGATTTCGGAAAGCTGCGCCGCCGCGCCCCCGCTCTCGCCCGCCCGCACCATGCTCGGAAAAGTGCGCGTTTCCGCCACGCGCAAGCCCCGCGCCAGCGCCAGCGCGGCCGGCGGCCAAGGATGGTCGGCGATCAACAGCAAATCCGCGCCGAGCAACTGATGCGCCTCGTTCTCCAGCGCCTGACGGACGCGATCCGCAAAAAATCCGACCGCCGTCAGTGCCGCCACCGCCACCACCAGCGCCGCCGCCAGCAAGCGCAGCTCGCCCGCCCGCGCGTCGCGGCGCAGCATGCGCCAGGAGAAAGCCAGGGATTTGACGAAAGAAAACACGGTTTGCAAGATCCCGGGCCACATCCCAACAACCGCTAATGGCATTTTTCTATATGCCTCTATACAGTTTTCAGTTTAACTTGAGTATGCGTCAGGCGAGCGCCGAGAAGGCGGAGCGGCAATTCGGGCTCCCGATGCCTGCGGTTGAAGCGATAGCAGAATTCATTGAGATACTCTTGCAAATATTTGGAC
>JACQYA010000134.1 GCA_016208425.1 Betaproteobacteria bacterium | reverse complement strand
GTCGAGAACGCATTTCTGTATCTCAAGCGCTGGCGGGGCATCGCCGCGCGCTACGCCAAAAACGTTGCATCATTTCTGGCAGCAGCCCACATACGTTGCCTTGTCCTCTGGCTTGCAATCTCGTGACGACACTATCTAGAGAGAAACCATGAATTTTGAACTGGAAACCGCCGTTGCCGACGCCAGTACCTTGCGCCGCGTGGCGATCGATCCCGTGTCGCGCGTCGAGGGGCACGGCAAGGCGACGCTGTTGCTCGACGAAAACGATCAGGTGCAGCAGGTGCGGCTGCACATCGTCGAATTTCGCGGCTTCGAGAAATTCATTCAGGGCCGTCCGTACTGGGAGGTGCCGGTGATGGTGCAGCGCCTGTGCGGCATTTGCCCGGTATCGCACCATCTGGCGGCTTCCAAGGCGCTCGACATCGTCGTCGGCGCGATGCGCCTGACGCCGGCCGCCGAGAAATTGCGCCGCCTGATGCACTACGGCCAGATGTTGCAGTCGCACGCGCTGCATTTTTTCCACCTGTCTTCGCCCGATCTGCTGTTCGGTTTTGACAGCGAGGTCGGCAAGCGCAATATCGTCGGCGTTGCGGCGGCCTATCCCGAGGTTGCCAGGCAGGGTGTGTTGCTGCGCAAGTTCGGCCAGGAAGTCATTCGCCTCACCGCCGGCAAGCGCGTGCACGGCACCGGCGCGATACCGGGCGGCGTGAACCGGGCGTTGAGCCGCGCCGAGCGCGACGGGCTGCTCGCCGACATCTACCAGATCGTCGCCTGGAGCCGCGAAGCGGTGCAACTAGCGAAGCGGCTGCACAAGGCCAATCCGGGGCTGTACGACGAATTCGGGACGTTTCGCTCGAACATCCTGTCGATTGTCGGGCCGGATGGCGCGCTGGATTTCTACGAAGGCCGTTTCCGCGCACGCGACGCCGATGGAAAAATCATCGTCGACGGGGCGCATATCAAGGATTACCAGCAGTTGATCCGCGAGGAGGTGAAGCCGTGGAGTTACATGAAGTTTCCCTTCCTCGCTGCGCTTGGCTCGCAAGACGGCTGGTACAAGGTCGGGCCGCTGGCGCGCGTGCAGAACTGCGATTTCATCCCCACGCCACTGGCCGAGGCAGAGCGCCGCGAATTCATCGATTACGGCAAAGGCGCCCTGATACACGCACCGCTGGCCTATCACTGGGCGCGCATGATCGAGATGCTGCATGCCGCCGAGACGATCAAGGATCTGCTGCACGACGACGATCTGTCGGGCAGCGCGCTGACCGCCTCCGGGTCACGGCAGCGTGCCGGCGTCGGCGTCATCGAAGCGCCGCGCGGGACTTTGATCCACCATTACCGGGTCGGCGACGACGATCTGGTCACCATGTGCAACCTGATCGTATCGACCACGCACAACAATCAGCCGATGAACGAGGCCGTCCGGCGCGTCGCGCGGCGTTACCTGAACGGCCGCGAGCTGACCGAAGGGTTGCTCAACCATATCGAAGTCGCCATCCGCGCCTTCGATCCCTGCCTGTCCTGCGCCACGCATGCGCTCGGCAAAATGCCGCTGGAAGTCGAGCTGGCGGACGTTTCGGGGCAGGTGATCGCGCGCCGGCGTAGCGGCGAGTGAGTGCTTTGCCGGCGATGCAATGACCGCGCCAGTGGCGATTTTCGCCTGCGGCAACCCGAGTCGTGGCGACGATGCGCTCGGGCCATTGCTGCTGGATCGGCTGCAAACCTGGCTTGAGGTAGAAGGGCTGGCCGGAGGCTTCGATCTGATCGGCGATTTCCAGTTGCAGATCGAGCATGCACTGGACCTCGCGGGGCGAGAACTCGCACTCTTCATCGACGCAGGTAGCGGCACGCCGGCCCCTTTTTTGTTTCGTCCGGCCAACGCGGCGAACGCGACGCCGCACAGCACACACGCCCTGTCTCCCGAAGCGGTGCTGACGGTCTACGCGCAGATAGCCCACGAAGCAGCGCCACCCGCCTATGTGTTGTGTGTGCGTGGCGAAACATTCGAGTTGGGCGAAGGTCTGAGCGCCGCCGCCGAAGCCAACGCCATCGCCGCGTTCGCGCTGTTGCAGAGCCTTTGTCGCGGGGCGGAGGGTGTGGTTTGGGCGGCGCGATGCGGTTCGCACGAAACGGCCGGACAGCGGCAACTGTCCGGCGCCTAAAGCCATGCGCGACTGTCTGATCGTTGTCATTGTTACCGTGTTTTTCGCGGCTTCGCAGGCGAATCTTGCGCCCATTTTCGCGCCGCTTCATCCCTATATCTTATTGCTCCAGCTATCGTTTACGCCCGAGGCGTTTTGGCACGTCATCGGCCTGTGGGGAGCATCGGGTCTCGCGGTATATCGGGCGCATTTCCAGTTTGATAATGTTCACCGCTCCATCTATGGTGCGTTCGGTTTTCTGCTGGTTTCCAGAACCTCGCTTTTCTCCAGTGCATCGCCCCGGGCTTACCGCGCCATTCTGCTATCGCTACCTGTTGCCTGCCTGTTCGATCTTGCCAAAATGCCGATAACATTTATCTTCTGGGGCAGGCTCAAGGCTTTCGCTCTATTATCATTCCAGTCCCGGCAACGTGTTCGCTGTTCAAATGGGTACTGGCTTGCTTTGCTATTTGCTGGTCTGGTCGCCATCCGGTTTGCCCGTAAACTGTGGGCTAGCGCATCGCGCCGCCGGAACGGTGCGCAGAGTCGCGCAGGCCGGTGAAATCGTCGTCGACCCAAACACCGGCACCGATATTTCTCCTGTGGGCGCATTAGCCGTTCTTGATATAAATCATATTTACGAGCCTTTCCGGGGCATAATATTCTTTTGCCGCATGTGCGGTCATCGGGGTCATAACTTACGATGCGTCTCCTCAGCAAGTGTGCTTCGGCGGCTTTGGCCGCCGTTTTTTTGTGCCCGTTTTTGTGTCCGTTTCCGGCGCTGTCGGCCGGAGTGGAATTTGTCGACGAGGTTGGTTCGGCGTCCGTATTTGCGCCCTCCGCGCTCGACGCCGAGCGCGCGTTCGACGCTTTCGGCAGCTACGGCGCGCAGGGTCTGGCGGTGCTTGCCGGGCGCCGCATCGCGGTAGAGATCGACCTTGCCGCCAGCCCAGGCTTCAGCCTCGACGCGGTCGGTGACCGGCGCGAGGCGCGTTATCGCATGGCGTTCAACAACGTTGCCGAGGGCTGGAACTGGCAACCGCTGGCTGACCCGCAGAAGGAAGACTACTATCGCGCCAAGTTTTTGCCGCTCAAATCGGTGACCGTGGAGCGCGGCGATTACGACGGCCAGGACAAGATCGGCGTGACGCAGCGCATGAAGGTGACGTGGCGCTACGACTATTTCCTGTCTTTCGACAACCTTTACGATTTTTACGCGCGCGGGGGCGACGACGATGCCGGATTTGTCGCGCCGTTGCCGCCCGGGCAGAACGGCGAGGTGCGCATGCTGGCAATTGCCCGCCTGAGCGAACCGTACCTGTCGGAAAGCACGACCTTCTGGAAGGCCACGTACGGTAAGCCGACCGATTTCACGCTGAAAAAACGCTACCTGCACGGCCGGCTTGAGGCGGTTCTGTTTTACGACCGCAAGGATGGGCGGATCTTGGGGCAAGTCCGATAGCGGGTGGATCGCTCTATTGCGGTTCTGTGACACCGGGCAGTGGTAAACTGTCGGCCGTTATCACCACATTGAAACGAATCTATGTTTGCACGCTTTATGCCCCAGGAGGGCAAGTTCTTCGATCTGTTCAACGCGCATGCAGAACAGATTGTGCTGGGCGGTCAGGCGCTGGTCGCCCTGATGTCGGCGCTCAACCACTCCGATGAAGAAGCCGCAAGGCACTGCGAAACCATCGATACCGTCGAAAGCCGTGCGGACAAGATCACGCACGAGACGATGACCCAACTGCACAAGTCGTTCATCACGCCGCTGGATCGCGACGAAATTCATCAGCTGATTACCGGTCTGGACGATATTCTCGATCTGATCCAGGATAGCGCGCAGACCATCACGCTCTACCACATCCGTCGCGTATCACCGGAAGCGATCAACTTGGCGGAAATCGTTCTTGCCTGTTGCGAGCGCGTTTCCAGCGCGGTCGCGCTGCTGCCGTCGATGGATAACGGCCAGGAAATTCTCGCCCTGTGCGACGCGATAGACCGTCTGGAATCGGACGCCGACCGCGTGATGCGCGGCGCGATGTCGAAGCTGTTCCGGGACGAGCCGGATGTCAGGGAGCTGATAAAGTTCAAGGCGATTTACGAGCTTCTGGAAACCGTAACCGATCGCTGCGAGGATGTGGCAAACATCATCGAAGGCATCGTTCTCGAAAATTCCTGAGCGGCGTCGCGCATGGAAACGGTCAATATCAGTTTCGGCGTCATCGTCGTCCTCGTGGCGCTGGCGCTTGCCTTCGACTTCATGAATGGCTTCCACGACGCCGCCAACGCGATTGCGACGGTGGTGTCGACACGGGTGCTGAAGCCCCACACGGCGGTTATGATGGCCGCTTTTTTCAACGTGGTCGCCATCTTCGTTTTTCAGTTGAAGGTTGCGGCGACCGTCGGCAAAGGCACCATAGAGCCGTCGATCATCGATCACTACGTCGTCTTTGGCGCGCTGATCGGCGCCATCGCGTGGAATGTCATTACGTGGTATTACGGAATCCCGTCGTCTTCGTCGCACGCTTTGATCGGCGGCCTGATCGGTGCGGCGATCGCGAAGTCCGGGCCGGGCGCCCTGATTTCTTCTGGCGTCATAAAAGTTGTTGCTTTCATCATTGTTTCTCCGCTGCTCGGCATGATGCTGGGGACGGTCATGATGATCCTGGTTTCGTGGATCTTCCGCCGAAGCACGCCGCGTCGCGTCGATAAATGGTCGCGTCGCCTGCAACTCATTTCCGCTTCCGCCTACGCGCTAGGCCACGGCGGCAACGATGCGCAAAAAACTATCGGCATTATATGGATGCTGCTGATCGCGGCGGGCGTGACGCAGAGCAACGAGCCGGTGCCTGTCTGGGTGGTGTTCTGCTGCTACACTTCGATCGGTATCGGGACGGCTTTCGGCGGTTGGCGCATCATCAAGTTGATGGGACAGAAAATCACCAAGCTGCGCCCGGTCGGCGGTTTTTGCGCGCAGACCGGTGGTGCGGCCACGCTGTTTCTGGCTACCGCGCTCGGAATCCCCGTGTCCACCACGCATACGATTACCGGCGCGATTGTCGGCGTCGGCGCGACCAGGAAGCTTTCTGCGGTACGCTGGGGGCTCGCCGGAACCATCGTCTGGGCGTGGGTTCTGACGATCCCGTTTAGCGCGCTGATCGCGGCGATTTTTTGGTATCTCGGCCGTTTCCTGTTCTAGCGGCACCCCCAGCGTGGCGTGGCGGCGACGATAGTGCGGCAGCCCGCACCCCGTGCGCGCCTTGCCGGCCTGCTCTTTATCCTGCTCTCTGCGGCCGGATTCGGCGCCATGCCGATCTTCGCGAAGCTCGCTTACGCCGACGGCGTCGATTTGCCGACCCTGCTTTTTTTGCGCTTCGCGCTGGCCGGATTCTTGATGGCGGCGCTCATGTTTCTGCGCGGCTTGCCCTGGCCGGGCGGCAAGAATTTCTGGCTGTTGCTGGCGATGGGCGGCGTCGGATATGTCGGCCAGTCCTTTTGTTACTTCGCCGCGCTACAGCACGCGACGGCCGGCCTGACGGCGTTGCTGCTCTACCTGTACCCGGTTATCGTCACCGTGATTTCCGCCTGGTTGGCGCGTCGGCGGCTGTCGCCCTCGCGCGTGCTGGCTGTCTGCGCCGCGCTGTTCGGAACCGGCCTGGCCGTCGGCGACAGCCTGGACGGCAGCGCTCTGGGCATTGCGCTGGGCATCGGTGCGGCGGCGATTTACTCGACCTATATTCTGGTCGGCGAAAAGATCACGGCGGAGGCCGGCGCTGTCCCGTCGGCGGCTGTCGTGATGCTGGCTGCCGCCGCCGTCTACGGCGCTGCCGTTGTCTGGCGCGGCTTAGTGCTGCCCGGATCGGTACAGGGATGGGTCGCGGCGGGGGCTATCGCCCTGTTTTCCACCGTGCTGGCCGTCGTCGGGTTCTTCGCCGCGATGCAGCGTCTGGGCGCGGCGGACGCCGCCAGCCTGTCGACGCTAGAGCCGGTGGTAACGGTGTTGCTGGCAGCAATCTTTCTCGGCGAGGAAATCGGCGTCTGGCAGATTGCCGGCGGCGCCATCATCCTTGCTGCCGTGGTGGTGCTGGCGCGTTCTGGCGATCCGGTTACTGCACCAAAAAACCGAGCAGGGCGGCAATGACCTTTTCCGGCTGCTCGTCCATCATGGCGTGACCGCAGTCCGCTATTTCGGCCAGCATGGCATGGCGCAGCGCCGCCTGTAGCGTGTGCAACTTGCGCCCCGGCGTCATCCGGTCGCGCCGGGCGACGACGAGCAGCGCCGGGCACTCGACCCGGGCGGCTGCGCTGATGCCGTTCAGGTAGCGGTTGCAGTTTTCCAGATCGGTCGCCAGCACGCCGCGCCGACTGCGCCGCATGATGGCGAGCGTAACGCCCGGTCCCCAGACGCCATGACCGCCACTACCGGCCAGATAGAATTGCGACGTATGCGAGAACTTCGCCATCAGGCGGCATGCGTTGTCGGGATGGTGTCGGGCCGCATCGAGCAGGGCATCGGAAACCGGCATCGGAACGGTCGCGCCGAGCAGCGCCAGCTTGTGTACGCGCCGCGGGTGGCGCGCCGCAGCTTCCAGCGCGATCAGGGAACCCATCGAATGGCCGGCCAGAATGGCGCGCCTGACGCCGGCCGCGTCGAGCAGGGCGACAATCCAGCCGGCCAGCGCTTCGATGCTGCCCGATGCTTCCCCGCCCGACAGGCCGTGTCCCGGCAAATCGGGGGCGAGGACGGCGTAACCGGCGCCGCTCAGAGCCTCGGCGATTTTGTGCCAGACATCGCTGTCGTTGGCTGCGCCGTGGATCAGCACCACGGTGGGGCGCGACGGATCGAAGACCTGAAGCAGGCCGCCCGTACGTACGCGGCACCGCTGCCCCGCGACGGTTAGCTCCATGGCCAGATGCCTCGGGCGGTGCCGGAATCAGGCTGGAATATCTGGTTCCAGCATGCGTTCGAGCTGGTTGATCGAATCCTTGAGCAGGAGTTTGCGTTTTTTCAGGCGTCGCACAAGAAGCTCGTCCGGTAGCGGATTGAGCGCCAGATGTTCGATGACCAGATCGAGGTCGCGATGTTCGATTTGCAGTTCGTGCAGCGTCAGGCGAGCGCTGGCAATCTCTTCTTCGGTCAGCATGATCTGGCGTGTCCTCGGGTTTGGAAAACCGCCGCAGCCAGCGTAGCGGTAAACGCAAGCTGACGGGGCGAACCAGCACCAATGTTAGGCGCGCAGCCGGCAAAAAACAACGCTTGCCCGGCGGTTGCCGCCGCTACCCGGAGCAGAGCCGGGATCCCCGCCAATATATTCGCTGCAAGCGTTCGTGAGTTGCGGTATCGCGAGTATTTACGAATAGAATACGGGCTGGGATGGTAGCCCTTGGTCACTCTGGGAGGAGGCAAATGCTCTACAACGTAATCGTTTCGTTCGGCAGGGAAAAGGACTACGAGTACAAGTTCTCCGGTGCCGACCTGACCGGGGGTTCGGCCGAAGAAGCGCGCCGCTGGTTCGACAAAGAATTCGCAGATCTGGAGTGCGAGCCGACCAATCCGATGGGCAAGGTGCTGATTATCGACAAGATTCTCAACGTGGCGCGCTATGGGGGCGAGCAGCGGTTCGTCGACGGCAAGGCGTGGGCCGGCCAGTTCGCCCGCTACACGGCGCTGGCGCTTGGGCGGGATACCATACGCATCGACGTGGCCGGGTTCAACATCGGTTACTGATACCGTCGTTTCTATCGGCGGCGCAGGCTTTATGGCTTGCGCCGTTTCTTTCTGGGCACCGCGTCCGACGACGGTTTCCCGGCTCAATTGTGGTTTAATTCGCCCCATGACCGACGCTTCTAACCGCGCTCCCAACTGTGGTCGGCGCGCCCCAGAAACGATAGCGCTGATCGGGAAATACCATAGCCCCGAGATTGCCGAATCCCTGCGCCTGCTGGCGGCGTATCTGCGCGAGAGAAACGTGACCGTGCTGATCGAGGAAGAAACGGCGCGCAACGTGGGCGCCCCGCTGGTTTCGTCGCCCCTGGAGCGCAGTGATTTTGCATCGATCGGCGCGCAAGCCGATGCGGCGATTGTTATCGGCGGCGACGGCACCATGCTCAACGCCGCACGCCAGCTCGCGCGCTATCGCGTGCCGCTGGTCGGCGTCAACCAAGGGCGTCTCGGTTTCATGACCGATATTGCGCGCGCCGATATGTTGGGTCGCATGGAAGACCTCCTTGAAGGCCGGTTTGTGCCGGAAAGCCGCATGCTGCTCGACGCCGAAGTGTTGCGTGGCGGAAAATGCCTGGTCTCCAATCTGGCGCTCAACGATGTCGTCGTCGACAAAGGCGCGATCGGGCGAATGATAGAGTTCGAGCTTTTTGTCGACGGCGAGTTCATCTACAACTTGCGCGCAGATGGGTTGATCGTCGCGACGCCGACCGGATCGACCGCTTACTCGCTCTCGGCAAATGGGCCTATCCTGCATCCCCGGGTCGCGGGAATCGCGTTGGTGCCGCTTTGCCCGCATGCGTTGAGCAACAGGCCGATCCTGATCGGAGACCGCAACGAGGTCGAAATCCGCATCGTGCACGCGACCGATTCGCGGGCGCACTTCGATGGTCAGGTTAACGTCGACTTGAGGCAGGGCGACGCCGTGCGCATCCGCCGCTCGGAGTACTCGATCTGTTTTCTGCATCCGCCGGGTTACAGCTACTTCGGCATGCTGCGTCATAAGCTGCACTGGAGCGAGCAGCCAAAAGGCCACTGAGTTTTTTTGAGAACCCATAGAAACGATGCTGCGCCATCTGACAATACGTGACTTTGTCCTGGTCGACCGCCTGGATCTGGTGTTCGGGGATGGCTTTGGCGCGCTTACCGGAGAAACGGGTGCCGGAAAGTCGATTCTGGTCGATGCCCTGGCTTTCGCCTTGGGCGAGCGCGCCGATTCTTCGCTGGTTCGCGCCGGCGGAGAACGCGCGGAGGTGACCGCCGAATTCGATCTGGAAGGCGCTCCGGCGGCGCTCGAATGGCTGCGCGAACACGATCTTGACGCGGGCGAAGGCTCTTTGCTGCTGCGTCGTGTCGTCGATGTCAACGGGCGTTCCCGCGCCTACCTGAACGGATCGCCGTCCACCGTTCAGCAGTTGCGCGCGGCCGCCGAATCGCTGGTCGATATTCACGGCCAGCACGCCCACCAGTCCTTGTTGCGCGGCGATGCCCAGCGCGCTTTGCTCGACACCCACGCCGGGCTCAATCCGCTGCTCGCCGAAGTGGGTGCGGCGTGGCGCAAGTGGCGGGACGCGCGAACGGCGCTCGACGCCGCTTCCGAGGGCGTCGCGGCGCTGGCGCAGGAGCGCGGGCAACTGGAGTGGCAGGTCGGCGAACTCGAAGCGCTGGGGTTCTCGGCCGAGGAATGGTCGGTGCTCGACAACGAGCACAAACGCTTGGCCCATGCGGCTCATCTCATGGAGGGCGCCCAGTATTCGCTGGCGGTGTTGGCCGAAGGCGACAACGCTTGCGCGGGCCAGGTCGATCTGGTCGCCAGCCGTCTGGGTGGGCTGGCCGAGTACGATCCGGCGCTCGCCGAGGTCGCGCAACTGCTCCAATCGGCGCAGGCCGATCTGGCCGAAGCGGTTTCCTCGCTACGGCGTTACGCCGACCGCGTGGAGCTAGACCCGCAACGGTTGAGCGACGTAGAGCGGCGGATCGAGGCCGTGCTCGGCTGCGCCCGCAAGTTCCGCTCGGCGCCCGAAGAATTGCCCGGCTTGCTGGCGCGCTGGCAGGGGCGGCTGGCCGAACTCGGCGAGGCGGCGGATATCGCGGGTCTCAAGGCGCGTGTCGGAGCCATGCGACAGGACTACTGCGGCCTGGCCGAGCGCCTCTCGGCGCAGCGGGGGGAGGCGGCGCGGGCGCTTGCCGGCGAGGTCAGCCGCGTGATGCAGCAGCTGGCGCTGGGGGGCGGCAGTTTCGACGTTTGCCTGCTGCCGGTCGAGGGCGGCGGGGCATCCGGTCTGGAGCAGATCGAGTTCCGGGTCGCCGGCTTGGCGGGAAGCGACGCGCGCTCCTTGGCGAAGGTGGCGTCCGGCGGGGAGCTGTCGCGCATCAGCCTGGCCATACAGGTGGTGACGAGCCAGGCGGCGCGCGTGCCGACGCTGATTTTCGACGAGGTCGACGTGGGCATAGGCGGCGGTGTCGCCGAAGTGGTCGGACGGCTGTTGCGCGAGTTGGGGTCGGAGCGGCAGGTATTATGTGTCACCCATCTGCCGCAGGTCGCGGCGCGTGCCAACTGGCAATGGCAAGTTGCCAAAAACACGGAAAACGGCGCGATTCTGAGCCGCGTATCGGTACTGGACGCAGAAGGGCGGATCGAAGAGATTGCGCGCATGCTGGGCGGCGTGGAAATTACCGCCATCACCCGACAGCACGCCGGCGAGATGTTGGGCGGCCAGCCGTAGCATAAAGTATGAAACGCTTGAAAATCATCGATTTATTGTCTAATCTGAGCGTACGGGGAAATCGTCTCAAGGCGCTTTTTTACCATGGCTCAGATTGCGGCAACCAGCGTTGGTCAGGGGAGTCTCGGGTTCGAGAATCTTGTCGGCCTCGGCTTGCAGGGATCGAGGCGCCGGAGTGAAAGCGGTGCGGATAAGGCGAAAGCGGAGGCCGCTTCCGGGGAGCTGACGGCCGAGCAGCAGCGGCAGGTCGACGAACTCAAGAAGATTGATCGCAAGGTGCATGCGCACGAGCAGGCTCACCTCGCGGTCGGCGCCGATCTGGTGCGTGGGGGCGCATCCTATACCTATGAAACCGGGCCGGACAGGAACCGCTACGCGGTTGCCGGCGAGGTGTCCATCGACACCACTCCGGGACGTACGCCGGAAGATACCATTCCGAAGGCGCAACATATCCGGGCTACCGCGCTGGCGCCGGTCGACCCCTCTCCGCAGGATCATAGCGTCGCCGCGCAGGCAGCCCGGATGGAAAGCGACGCACGACTGGAAGTTGCCGCGAAGCGGAACGAAGCGCCGGTGGAGCCGGCACGAGAAACGGGTTCCCTGTTATATGGACAGGCCGGGCGCGAAAGCGGCCGGACAAGCCGGATCGGCGGTGTTCTCGATTCCTTCGCCTGACCGCTGCCAATCGCGGGTCGCGTCGGCCCAACAGTTGGGCGTTTCGTACAGGCGTACGCGCCGAAGATGCAGATGGTTCCCGTAGGTATCCCGGTAGACTTCGTCAAGAATCGCGAACGCTTTCCGGGCGAGGTTTTCGGCCGTCGGGACGCAATCGAGCAGCACCGTCTTGTGATCCGGTAGAGATTGCAAAAACTGCACCACAGGCGTATCGCCGGCATAGACGATAAAGGCATGATCCCAGCCATCCACCAAGTGCGTGTTGGCCAAAGCTTTGACTTCGGAGAAGTCCATTACCATGCCGTTGGCGGCATCGCCTTCGCGAGCGATAATGTCGCCGACCAGCGTGATTTCGATCGCGTAGCGATGGCCGTGCAGATGGCGGCACTGGCTCTTGTGGTCGGGAATCCTGTGGCCGGCATCGAACTCCAGGCGGCGTGTAATGAACATCGCAACAATCGGCAATAAAACGGTAGACGATTATATCATCGCCGCACCGGGCGGCTCCGGCCCGTGAAATCGGGCACCCCATGAAAGTGACCGCACATGCTGAACGTCAGCGACCATAGCCGCGACAGCGCCGGCCTCACCTATATCTACCCCGTCGTTTCCAGGCGTGCGGGAGGCGTTTCGGTCGGCATCAACCTCAACGTCAATAACGCTTGCAACTGGGCGTGCATTTACTGTCAGGTTCCCGGTCTGACGCGCGGTGGCCCGCCTCCCGTCGATCTCCGGCGGCTGGCCGACGAGCTGCGCGCGTTCCTGGGAAATGCGACCGAGGGCAATTTTCTGGCCGACCATGTGCCGCCCGAAGCGCGCCGCCTGGCCGACATCGCTTTTTCCGGGAATGGCGAACCGACCAGTGCCGGCGAGTTTGGTGAGGCGGTTCTGGTCGTCGACGGGGTGTTGCGGGAGTTCCGTTTGCAGGATCGGCCAAAGTTGCGCCTGATCACCAACGGCAGTTTGTTGCACCGCGAGGGCGTACGCCAAGGGATCGCCCGTATCGGTGCGATGGAGGGTGAAGTGTGGTTCAAGCTAGACCGGGCAACGGAGCATGGAATCTTGCTCGTGAACGGTGTCGCGACAACCCCCGGACGGCTCACAAGCGCCTTGATACAATGCGCCGGGCTGGCGCCGACCTGGGTACAGACCTGCTGCTTCGCGATCGACGGTCTGGCGCCCGACGAATCGGAGCAATCGGCCTATTTGCGGGTAATCGGAGCGGCCGGGCACACAATAAGGGGCGTGCACCTCTACGGCCTTGCACGCCCCTCATTGCAACCCGAAGCGCCCCGTCTATCCGGCCTCGCGCCGGAAAGCCTCCAGCGCTTTGCCGACAGAATCTCCGCGCTCGGCGTCGAAGTGGTGGTCAACCCCTGACGTTTCGTGCCAGACCTCAAGCAGACTTCCTGGCTTTGCTCTTGGCGGCCTTCTTGAGCGTTTTGAAGAGTTCGGGATCTTCACTCTTCAGATATTCGACAACGTCAAAATCTTCGCGCTTGATGCGCTGGATATCGATTTGCTCGACGTGTACCAGACGCAACAGCTCGCGCACCGGCCGTGGCATATTGCGGCCGCTCTCGTAACGCGATCCGCCACTTTGGGTGACACCGATCTTCGACCAGAACTGTTGTTGGTTCAAACCCAGCTTGCGGCGGATCTCGCGGGGCTCGACTTTTTCGACGGGTTTGGCGGTGCTCATAATTTTCCTTTCAAACAGTTTGTTGAGGCCCTTGAGGGCATAAATCAATGACGCGGCTTCATGACGGTCGATCTATGACTTTAGTCATAGATCGAATGGTATAGCCCGTTTTCGTAAATTGCAAGTGGCATTGGTAAAAAAATATGCCGCCAGCCCAATATTGCCGGCCGGATCCGGGCGAACCCTACTTTTCCTTCCAACAATGCGCTAAAATCCAAGCCTTTCGTATGCACCAATTGGATTTGGAATGGCACTGATAGTTCAGAAATTTGGCGGAACGTCGGTCAGCTCGACGGAACGCATCAAGAATGTGGCCAGGCGGGTTGCGCGCTGGAAAGCTCAAGGGCACGACATCATTGTTGTTCCGTCGGCGATGTCGGGAGAAACGAACCGGCTGATCGGTCTGGCAAAGGAAATATCGTCCTCGCCCGATCCGCGGGAGCTCGACGTGATTGCGTCGACCGGGGAGCAGGTCACGATAGCGCTGCTCGCCATGGCGTTACACGAGGCCGGGCTGAAGGCGAAGAGTTACACCGGCGCGCAGGTGCGCGTACTGACCGACAGCACGTTTACCAAGGCGCGTATCCTGCAAATCGACGACAAGCGTATCCGCGAGGATCTGGGCGAAGGCAACGTCGTCGTGGTCGCCGGTTTCCAGGGCGCGGACGAACGCGGCAACATCACGACGCTCGGTCGCGGCGGATCCGACACCTCGGCAGTGGCGCTCGCGGCAGCCTTGAAGGCCGACGAGTGCCAGATCTATACCGATGTCGATGGCGTCTATACGACGGATCCGCGCGTCGTCCCCGAAGCGCGCAAACTCGACACCATCACCTTTGAAGAAATGCTGGAAATGGCCAGCCTCGGGTCTAAAGTGTTGCAGATCCGCTCGGTCGAGTTCGCCGGCAAGTACAAAGTCAAACTTCGCGTCCTCTCAAGCTTCCAGGACGAGGGCGAAGGAACGCTGATTACTGTTGAGGAAAACAAGCAAATGGAACAACCGATCATCTCCGGAATCGCCTTCAATCGCGACGAAGCCAAACTCACCGTGCTTGGCGTGCCCGACCGCCCCGGTATCGCTTACCAGATACTCGGCCCGATCGCCGAAGCAAATATTGACGTTGACATGATTATTCAGAACGTCGGCCACGATGGCACCACCGACTTTTCATTTACCGTCAACCGAGGCGATTTCAACAAGGCGCTGATGGTGCTCGAAACCGTCAAGGGACACGTCGGCGCGCGCGAAATCGTCGGCGACAACAAAACCTGCAAAGTCTCGGCGGTCGGTGTCGGCATGCGTTCGCACCCCGGTGTCGCCAGCCAGATGTTCCGCACGCTCGCCGGGGAGGGGATCAATATCCAGATGATCTCGACATCGGAAATCAAAATTTCTGTCGTCATCGATGAAAAATACCTCGAACTGGCCGTGCGGGTGCTGCACAAGACTTTCGGTCTCGACCAGGCAGCCTGACCGCGACTTGAAAGGTTCAGTTTCAGTTTGACCGGGCGCGCCGAAACCGCTATTATCGCGCCCTCCTTGGAGACGTGGCCGAGAGGTCGAAGGCACTCCCCTGCTAAGGGAGCATCCGGGCAAAACCTGGATCGAGGGTTCGAATCCCTCCGTCTCCGCCAAGGATGCAGAATAAGACAGTCTCTCACCGTTACGAATGCCCCGCCGAGCGCCAAGCACTGCGGGGGTTTTTGTTTTTCGCCGGCACGCTGAATACCGTACTGGCATATTCCGACGAGCGAAGGACGACCGATGGCTACCGTTCGCGTCGAGCCGCTTGCGCCGGCTTTTGTGACAGCAGCGTCGGCGTTGGCCGAAAGCCTGCACCTGCGGTTATACGGCGATGCGCGGTTTGCCTTGCAAGTCGGCGTTGATGGCTTGCAATTCGTCGAGCTCGGCCCGCACGCCCCGGGGCCGGTTCGCGTTGACTTTGTCGGGGGCGTGGTCGCGCACCGGCGGACGTTTGGTGGCGGCAACGGGCAGATGATCGCCAAAGCGGTCGGCATTCGGCCCGGGGTTCGCCCCGCCGTGCTGGATGCTACCGCAGGGCTGGGGCGCGACGCCTTCGTGCTGGCGATGTTGGGCTGCGCGATGATTCTGATCGAGCGTCAGCCGCTGGTTGCCGCCCTGCTGGAAGACGGTTTGCGGCGTGCGCTGGCCGACGATGCGGCGGGGCTGGTTGTTAGGCGGATGCGATTGATTTGCGGCGATGCGGTCGAACTGCTCGATGCGTGGGAGAGTGAGCCGCCGCAGGTCATTTACCTCGATCCGATGTTTCCCCGCAGCGACAAAAGCGCGATGGTCAAAAAGGAAATGCGCCTGTTTCGACCGTTGGTGGGCGACGATCAGGATGCGCCCGCCTTGCTGCAATCCGCGCTGGCGTTGGCCAGCCATAGAGTGGTTGTCAAAAGGCCGCGCAAGGCACCGAGCATTGCCGGCGACCAGCCCGGTTACGCGCTGTCCGGGAAATCGTGCCGGTTCGATATTTATCCGAAGAAATCGCTGAAGGCGAGGTTTTGATCGCCAAAATGCGGAAAAAAGCTTGATCGAGGCCAACATCTCCAGTATAATCTCGCCTTCAAATCAAGTGCGCCCGTAGCTCAGCTGGATAGAGTACTTGGCTACGAACCAAGGGGTCGGGCGTTCGAATCGCTCCGGGCGCACCAAAAGAATCAAGCACTTAGGCCAATCTTCGGATTGGCCTTTTTGTTTTATGCCTATGAACCATTTTCAGTTTTTCCTGCCGAACGTAATGGGATCAACGAGATAAGGGGTTGAATCATGAAAACGACCACGACGAACCTGGTAGATTGGCAGAAACGGTTTGGAACTGAGGAGGGTTGTGCCGAG
>JACQYA010000138.1 GCA_016208425.1 Betaproteobacteria bacterium | reverse complement strand
CTTACCCCGACATTCCAGGGGCTTCCGCCACAACCTCGATTCGATCGAGGTCAGGGTGCTGAGTAGTTACGGTTGAGAGCCGTGTATTGGCGGCGCCAACGTGCCCGAAATGCGGTCACAACGAGATCGCGCGCCGGGGTTCTGCTTCCGGCTTGCAGCGCTACCGCTGCGCGGCCTGCAAGGCCGCCTTCAATGCTTTGGCGGGGACGCCGCCGGCAAGGCTGCGGCACAAGGACAAACGGCTGGCGTACGCGCAGCAGATGACCGGAGGGCAAAGCGTCCGCAAAAGCGCCAAAGCCTGCAACGTGCACCGCAACACCGCATTCCGCTGGCGCCACCGCTTTCTCGCGCCGCCAGATCAGCAGGAGGCGACGGGCCTGGTCGGTATTGCCGGAGCGGACGAGACATTCTTCCTCGAACCGTTCAAGGGCAAGAAACAAGGCATGGTGCGTGCGCCGCGCAAGCGCGGCGGCAAAGCGTCGAAAAGAGGCGTGTCCGACGAACAAATTCCCGTGCTGATTTGTCGTGACCGTACCGGGAACACGACCGGTTCCGTTCTTGAGAAAGCGGGTAAGACGCACATTTGCGCTGCCCTCAAGCCCGTTTTGTCCAGTGATTCCATCCTTTGCACCGACAGCGGTAAAGCGCCGGTCGCCGCCGCCCGGCAAATGGGCATCACCCACCACAAAATCAATCTGGCGGCGAGCATCCGGGTGGTTTCCAAGGTCTATCACGTACAAAACGTCAATGCCTACGACAGCCGGCCCAAGACTTGGATGCGGCGGTTCCATGGCGTGGCTACGCATTACTTACCCGGCTATCCCGGCTGGTGCCGACTGGTTGGCCGTAGCAAAAACGCGTTGTCGCCCGCCTCATTCCTGTCAGCTGCAATCGGAATAAGCCGGGTTCAACAGTTAACAGTGACATAGCCTTTTTAAATTTTGGGTCAAAGACCTGCGTTGGCCGACTAACTGCATGATTGCCAAAAGAACGGAACGTCTTCTTCGGTAGAAGTAAGCGGGCGTTCAACACTGTGACTTTTTCTTTCGCTGACGGGCTGATCCTGGCCAACTGCGGAAACGCCAAGTTAAATAGAAACGGCCACAGATTCTTCTGTGGCCGCTTTGAAAACCACGACTGCAAACTCACTGCGATTACTCGCTCACGCTGTAGCAGTAGCGTCCGTCCTTACACGGCATAGGCTATCCGAGGCACCCGCACCTATTTCAACTACTTCGCCCCATTCTCGCGCAGCATCGCCTGCGCCGCCGCCAGGCGTGCGATCGGCACGCGCGGGCCGGAGCAGGAGACGTAGTTCAGCCCGATCTGGTGGCAGAACTCGATCGACGCCGGATGCCCGCCGTGTTCGCCGCAGATACCGATCTTCAGCTCCGGCTGGGTGGCGCGGCCGCGCTCGACGGCGATCTTCATCACTTCGCCGACGCCCTTGATGTCGAGCACCTCGAAGGGGTTGTCCTCCAGGATGCCGGTCTCGGTGTAGGCGGGCAGGAACTTGTTTTCGGCGTCTTCGCGCGAGAACGAGAAGGTGGCCTGCGTCAGGTCGTTGGTGCCGAACGAGAAGAATTCGGCGATCTCGGCCATTCGTCCCGCCCGCATGCAGGCGCGCACGACTTCGAGCATCGAGCCGAACTTGTATTGCACGTCGATGCCGTGCGTCAGCTCGACGATCTTGTGCACGCGCTGCACATAGCTGTGGATGCGCTTCAGCTCCTCGACCGTGGCCACCTGCGGCACCATGATTTCCGGGTGTACTTCCATGCCTTCCTTGGCGCACAGCGCCGCCGCTTCGAGCACGGCGCGAATCTGCATCGAGTAGATCTCGGGGTAGGTGATGCCCAGGCGAACGCCGCGATGGCCCAGCATCGGGTTGACCTCGGCCATCGCCCGCACCTTGCGCAGCGTCTTCTCCTTCTTGCTGATCATGTCCTCTTCGAGGTGGTTTTCCTTGAAGGTGTCCAGGCTGTCGGTCAGCTTGCCCAAGCCGTCGGCGTATTTCTGGTGCAGCGTCGGGTTGAGCAGTTTCAGCGTTTCCGGCAACTCCTCCAGCCCCTTGATCGTGTCGCGCAGATGGCGCAGGTGGGTGATCTCCAGTTCAAGCTGGCCGGCCGTGGGCAGGAACTCGTGCATCGGCGGGTCGAGCAGGCGCACCGTCACCGGCAAGCCCTTCATCGCCTTGAAAATGCCCTTGAAATCGTTGCGCTGGATCGGCAGCAGGCGGTCGAGCGCCGCCTGGCGCTCTTCCAGCGATTCGGCGAGGATCATTTCCTGCACGATGGGCAGGCGGTCGGTGCTGTTGAACATGCGTTCGGTGCGGCACAATCCGATGCCCCTGGCACCGAATTCACGGGCGCGCGCGGCGTCGGACGGGGTGTCGGCGTTGGCGCGCACTTCCAGCCGCGAGGCCGCATCGGCCCAGTCGAGCAGGATGTTCAGCTCTTCCGAAAACTCTGGTTCGACGGTCGGCACTTCGCCGGCGTAGACGTGGCCGGTGCCGCCGTCTATCGTCACCACGTCGCCTTCGTGCAGCGTCATGTCGCCGATTTGCGCTTTGCGCGCCACGTCGTCGATATGGATCGCATCGCAGCCGGAAACGCAAGGCTTGCCCATGCCGCGCGCGACTACCGCCGCGTGCGAGGTCTTGCCGCCGCGACTGGTGAGAATCCCCTGCGCCTGGAAAAAGCCGTGGATGTCTTCCGGTTTGGTTTCCTCGCGCACCAGAATGATTTTCTCGCCGGTGCGGCCACGTTTCTCGGCGCTATCGGCGTCGAACACGATGTGGCCGGAAGCGGCGCCCGGCGAGGCGGCCAGGCCCTGCGCCAGCGAATTGCCCTTGAAGCCGGGCGAGAGCTGCGGCACGAGCAGTTGTTCGAGCACCGCCGGTTCGATGCGCAACAGCGCCTTGTCGCGCGAAATCAGCCCTTCCCGGCACATTTCGATCGATGTGCGCACCATCGCCCGCGCGTTCATCTTGCCGTTGCGCGTTTGCAGGCAGTAGAGCACGCCCTTTTCGATGGTGAACTCGAAGTCCTGCACCTCGCCGTAGTGCGTTTCCAGCCGGTTGTGTAGCGTCATCAACTGGCCGTAGATGTCGGGCATCTCCTTGGCCATGTCGGCAATCGGCTTCGGCGTGCGGATGCCGGCGACCACGTCCTCGCCCTGGGCGTTGGTCAGGTATTCTCCGTAAATCTGGTTCTCGCCGGTGCCGGGGTTGCGCGTAAAGCCGACCCCGGTGCCCGAATCGTTGCCCATGTTGCCGAAGACCATCGTGCACACGCTGACCGCCGTACCGTTGGCCATCTGCGGCGTGATCCTGAACTGCCGGCGATAGTCGACGGCGCGCTTGCCATTCCACGAGCGGAACACCGCTTTGATCGCGATTTCCAGCTGCTCGTGGGGATCTTGCGGGAAGGGCTTGCCGGTGTGCCGCTGGACGATAGCGAGAAAGTCGCCGGCCAGCTCCTTCAAATGTTCAGCCTTCAGGTCGACGTCCTGGCGGGCGCCGTAGCGCGCCTTGACCTCGTTCATCTTCTCGTCGAAGTACTCGTCGGCGATGCCCAGCGCGATCTTGCCGAACAACTGGACGAAGCGCCGGTAGGCATCGTAGGCAAAACGCTCGTCGCCGGTCTGCTTGACGAGACCCTGCAGGGAATCTTCGTTGAGACCGAGGTTGAGGATGGTGTCCATCATCCCCGGCATCGACATCGCCGAACCGGAGCGCACCGAAATGAGCAGGGGGTTCTCGGCGGAACCAAAGCCTTTACCCGTCTTGGCTTCCAGCGCCGCCATCTGCGCCTTGACCTCGTCCCAAACGCCGTCCGGCAAACGATTCTTCTCCAGAAAAATCAGGCAGGCTTCGGTGGTGACGGTGAAACCGGGAGGGACATTCAAACCGATCTGCGTCATTTCGCAGAGGTTCGCCCCCTTGCCGCCAAGCAGGATCTTGTTTTTTCCGTCGCCGGTCTCAAAGGAAAAAACGTATTGACGGTGCTTCATGATTCCCCCACAGAAAAAGGATGATTGGCTAGCGGATAACTTCCCACAATAGCAAATTTCGTGCGCTGCCGTAATGGGGGCAAAAGCTGATAAAAAGGGGGATAAACTAGACTAGAATCCATGTTTTGCTAATATTCTTCCCGGCTAATTGCGGAACGCGGCCAAACCCCGGGAACCGCTATAAACTGGTACAAACGATGACTATCACCTCCTCTTCCGCCTGGCGGTCTGTTGCAGCGCACTACCAGGCGATCTCCCCGCAGCACTTGCGCGAGCTGTTCGCCGCCGACCCGAACCGCGTCGCGTCGCTCTCGCTGGCGTTCGACGGGATTCTTTTCGATTATTCCAAGCAGCGGGCCGACGCCGATACCCTGGTCAGGTTGCTCGAACTGGCCCGCGAAGCGCGCCTTGCCGAGGCCATCGCCCGCATGTTCGGCGGGGAGCGCATCAATGTCAGCGAAGACCGTGCGGTGCTGCATTGCGCGTTGCGCCGCGACGCTTCGGGCAACAAAAGCGGCTCCAGCTTTCCGGGCGGGGATTGCGACGTGATGCCGGAGGTGCTGGCGACGCGCGAGCGGATGGCGGCGTTTGCCCACCGCCTGCGCGACGGGCTGGCGCTGGGCAGCACCGGCCAGGCGATCCGACAGGTGGTGAATATCGGCATCGGCGGCTCCGATCTCGGGCCGAAAATGCTGGGCAGCGCGCTTTCCGCCATCGCCCATCCGGCGCTCGGCGTGCACTACGTGTCCAACCTCGACGGCGCCCAGCTCGCGCCGCTGCTGCAAACGCTAGACCCGCGCACGACGCTGTTCATCGTCGTCAGCAAGACGTTCACCACGCAAGAAACGCTGCTCAACGCGCGCACCGCGCGCGACTGGCTGCTCGCCAACCTGGGTGCCGACGCGGCCTTGCAGACACACTTCGCCGCCGTCACCGCCAAACCCGGGCGCGCCGTGGCGTTCGGCGTCGACCCCGACGCCATTTTCCCGATCTGGGACTGGGTCGGCGGACGCTTCTCGCTGTGGTCGGCGGTCGGCCTGGCGCTGATGGTCGCCATCGGGCCGCACGCCTTCGGCGAACTGCTGGCCGGCGCCGAGCGCATGGATGAGCATTTCCGCACCGCGCCGTTCGCGCGCAACCTGCCGGTGGTGATGGCGCTGCTCGCGATCTGGAACACCAACTTCCTCGGTGCGTGCAGCAACGCCGTGCTGCCGTACAACGAGTCCCTGCGCCACCTGCCGGCTTTCCTGCAACAGCTCGAAATGGAGAGCAACGGAAAATCCGTGGGCGCCGACGGCGAGCCGCTGGATTTCGCGTCCAACCCCATCGTCTGGGGCGAGCTCGGCAACAACGGGCAGCACGCCTTTTTCCAGTTGCTGCACCAGGGCGGCCGCCTGATCCCCTGCGATTTCATCGCCGCCGCCCGCTCCGACTACCCTTTGCCCGGACACCAGGAAGCGCTGCTCGCCAACTGTTTCGCGCAGAGCGCGGCGCTGGCCTTCGGCAAAACCGCCGACGAGGCGCGCGCCGAACTCGCCGCCGACGGCTCGCTCGCCGCCGGTGCCATAGACGCGCTGGTGCCGCAAAAAACCTTCCCCGGCAACCAGCCCTCGTCCACGCTGCTGCTCGCCCGGCTCGACCCGCAGACGCTGGGTTCGCTGATCGCGCTGTACGAGCACAAGGTCTTCGTCCAGGGTACGATCTGGGGCATCAACTCCTTCGACCAGTGGGGCGTCGAGCTCGGCAAGGCGGTCGCCGGCCGCATCCTGCCGGCCATCGCCGACCCGGCGCTGGCGGCAGGGCTGGACGCCTCGACCCGGGGGCTGCTGGCGTTCGCCCGCCAGCATCTCCGATAACCTCAAACCGCCGGAACCCGCCATGAACCCGATCACCGTCCCCACCCGCCCGTTCGCCGGCCAGAAGCCCGGAACTTCGGGCCTGCGCAAGAAAGTGGCGGTCTTTCGCCAGCCCGGCTACCTGGAGAACTTCGTCCAGGCCATTTTCGATAACCTGTCGGGGCAGCAAGGCCAAACGCTGGTGCTCGGCGGCGACGGGCGCTACTTCAACGATGCCGCCATCCAGACCATCCTGCGCATGGCGGCGGCCGCCGGTTTTGCGCGCGTGCTGGTCGGCCGCGACGGCATTCTGTCGACCCCGGCGGCCAGCGCCGTGATCCGCAAACGGCGCGCCTTCGGCGGCGTCATCCTGTCGGCCAGCCACAATCCGGGCGGGGCGGACGGCGACTTCGGCATCAAGTACAACCTCGGCAACGGCGGCCCGGCGACCGAAACTTTCACCGATGCCGTGTACCGGCGCACGCAGGCCATCGAAATTTACCGCACCATCGAAGCGCCCGATGTCGATCTGGCCCGCCCCGGCGAGACGCGCATCGGCGAGATGGTCGTCGACGTCATCGACCCGGTCGCCGATTACGCCGGACTGCTCGAATCGCTGTTCGACTTCGGGCGCATTACCGCGCTGCTCGCCCGCCCCGATTTCCGCATGCGTTTCGATGCGATGCACGCGGTGAACGGCCCCTACGCCCACGCCATTCTCGAAGGCCGCCTCGGCGCGCCGGCCGGCACGGTGGTCAACGGCACGCCCTTGCCGGATTTCGGCGGCGGCCACCCCGACCCGAACCCGGTGTACGCCGCCGGGCTCGTCGCCGCGCTCGCCGACCCCGCGTCCGGCCTGTCGTTCGGCGCCGCGTCGGACGGCGACGGCGACCGCAACATGATCGTCGGCCGCGGTTTCGTCGTCAGCCCGAGCGACAGCCTGGCCGTGCTCGCCGCCAACCACGCGCTGGTTCCGGCCTACGCCGGCGGGCTGGCCGGCGTCGCGCGCTCGATGCCGACCAGTTGCGCGGTCGACCGGGTGGCGGCAAAACTGGGCATACCCTGTTACGAGACGCCGACCGGCTGGAAATACTTCGGCAACCTGCTCGACGCCGGCAAAGCCACGCTGTGCGGCGAGGAGAGCGCCGGCACCGGATCGAACCACGTCCGCGAGAAGGATGGCCTGTGGGCCGTCCTTTACTGGCTCAACATCCTCGCCACGCGCGACCAGCCGGTCGACCGCATCGTCCGCGAACACTGGCGGATCTTCGGCCGCAACGTCTATTCCCGGCACGATTACGAAGGGATAGACACGGCCGCCGCCGACCGCCTGATGGCCGAACTGCGCGCCCTCCTGCCGCGGTTGCCGGATACCGCGCATTGCGGGTTGCGCATCGCAGCCGCCGACGATTTCAGCTACGTCGACCCGGTCGACGGCTCGCGCTCCGAGCGCCAGGGCGTCCGCATCCTGCTCGGCGACGGTTCGCGCGTCGTCTTCCGCCTGTCCGGCACGGGCACCGAAGGCGCCACGCTGCGCGTCTATCTCGAACGTTTCGAGGCCGACGCCAGCCGGCACGAGATCCCGACACAGACGGCGCTCGCCCCGCTGGTCGACCTGGCCGAAGAGCTGGCGCATATTGTCGGAAGCACCGGAAAAGCGGCCCCGGACGTCATTAGCTGAACGGGCATCGGCCGCCGTCAACGACCGCTCCAAAGAGGATAAATAATGAACGAAAAGAGAACCTTCCAGTTACCCGGCAAAGCGATCGCCCTGATCCTCGCCGGCGGGCGCGGTAGCCGCTTGCACGAACTGACCGACCGCCGCGCCAAGCCGGCCGTCTACTTTGGCGGCAAGTTCCGCATCATCGATTTCGCGCTGTCGAACTGCGTCAACTCGGGTATCCGGCGCATCGGCATCGTCACCCAGTACAAGTCGCACAGCCTGCTGCGGCACTTGCAGCGCGGCTGGAGTTTCCTGCGCGGCGAGGTGAACGAATTCGTCGACCTGCTTCCCGCGCAGCAGCGCGTGGACGAGGAATCCTGGTATCGCGGCACGGCCGACGCCGTGTACCAGAACATCGACATCCTGGAAAACTACCGGCCGGCGCCCGAATACGTGGTCATCCTGGCCGGCGACCACGTTTATAAGATGAACTACACGTCACTGCTCGCCGACCATGTGCAGAGCGGCGCCGAATGTACCGTCGCCTGCATCGAGGTGCCGCGCAAGGAAGCCAGCGGTTTTGGCGTGATGGCCGTCGACGCGGGCGGAAAAATCACCGACTTTGTCGAAAAGCCGGCCAACCCGCCCCCGATGCCGGACAAGCCCGAGATGTCGATGTGCAGCATGGGCGTCTACGTCTTCAATAGCCGCTATCTGTACGCCGAACTGGCGCGCGACATCAGCGATCCGACCTCCAGCCACGATTTCGGCAAGGACATCATTCCGCGCGCGGTGAAGAACGGCTGCGCGGTGGCGCATCCCTTCGGCCGCAGTTGCGTCATCGCCCCCGAGGAAATGGACAAGGAGCACTACTGGCGCGACGTCGGCACCATCGACGCCTACTGGGACGCGAATATCGACCTGACGGCGACCGAACCCGCGCTCAACATCTACGACCGCAGTTGGCCGGTGTGGACTTACCAGCAACAGCTTCCGCCGGCCAAATTCGTGCACAACCAGATCGACCGCCGGGGGATTGCCATCGAATCGACGGTTTCCGGCGGCTGCATCATCTCCGGAGAACTCAACCGCTCGCTGCTGTTTTCGGACTGTCGCGTGCACTCCTACGCCAAGGTCAACTGGTCGGTGCTGCTGCCCGAAGTGCAGATCGGCGGCGGTGCGCGCCTGACCCGTTGCATCGTCGACCACGGCTGCAAGATCCCGCCCGGCCTGGTCGTCGGCGAAGATCCGGTCGAGGACGCGCGGCGCTTCCGCCGCACCGCGAGCGGCATCACGCTGATCACGCTGGCCATGCTCTACCGTCTCGCCTGAGCGAAAGTGGTGAATACGATGCGCATCCTGCATGTGGCCGCCGAGATCTACCCGCTGGTCAAGACCGGCGGCCTGGCCGATGTCGCCGCCGCGCTGCCCCCGGCGCTGGCCGAACGCGGGCTCGATACCCGCATCCTGCTGCCGGGCTTGCCCGGCATCCTGCACGGCGTCGCCGACCTCAAGCCGCTGATCCGCATCGGCCCGGCCTTCGGCGCCGCCATCGTCACGCTGCGTCTCGGCCGCCTGCGCGACAGCGGGCTGCCGGCCTACGTGATCGACGCGCCCTTCCTGTACCGGCGCGACGGCAACCCCTACCTCGGCCCGGACGGCCACGACTGGGGCGACAACCACCGCCGCTTCGCGCTGCTCGGCTGGATCGCGGCGCATATCGCGGCCGGCGAGCTGGACCCCGACTGGGAACCGGACGTGGTGCACGCCCACGACTGGCACGCCGGCCTCGCGCCGGCCTATATCGCGCAGAATCCCGGGCTGTCGACAGCGACCGTGTTCACCATCCACAACCTCGCTTTCCGGGGGCTCTTTCCGCTCGACTGCTACGCGGATCTGTGCCTGCCGGGGCGCAAACTGACGCCGCGCGGGCTGGAGTTCCACGGACAGATCTCGTTCATGAAGGCCGGCCTCGTCTATTCCAAACGCCTGACCACCGTCAGCCCGACCTATGCCCGCGAGATCTGCACGCCGGAATTCGGCTGGGGGCTGGAAGGCGTGCTCGGCGACCGCGGCGCGGCCTTGTCGGGCATCCTCAACGGCGTCGACACCACGGTCTGGAACCCCGGCACCGACCGCGACATCGACCGGACTTACACGGTCGAAAACACCGCCGGCAAAAAGAGCTGCAAGCTCGACCTGCAAGCCGAGCTGGGCTTGAAGCAGGACGCCAAAGTGCCGCTCTTCGCCGTGGTCAGTCGCCTGACTTCGCAAAAAGGCATGGATCTGCTGCTCGCCGCGCTCCCGGAATTGCTCGGCGAAGGCGCCCAGCTGGCCGTGCTCGGCACCGGCGAAAGCGGTCTGGAAGCGGGTTTCCACCAGGCAGCCGCCGCCAACCCGGAATCCGTCGCCGTCCACGTCGGCTACGACGAAGCGCTCTCGCACCGCTTCATGGCCGGCGCCGACGTGCTGCTCGTTCCCTCGCGTTTTGAACCCTGCGGCCTGACCCAGCTCTACGCGCTGCGCTACGGCACGCTGCCGCTGGTGCGCAAGGTCGGCGGCCTGGCCGACACGGTCGCGCACGCCAGCCCGGCCAACCTCGCGCAGGACAGTGCGACCGGTTTCGTCTTCAACGACGCCAACAGCCGCGCGCTCACCACCTGCCTCCACGAAGCCTGCGCGCTCTACCGCGACGAGAACGCCTGGCGCCAGGTTCAGCGCAAAGGAATGACCCAGGATTTCTCCTGGAACGATTCGGCGGCGCACTACGAGGCGTTGTACCGCAGCCTGTAGGAGCGGGCTTGCCCGCTCCTACAGAAATACTGCTTTTATCGCGAGCTGAAATTACCGCGCCGAGAGCGCCAGCATCAGCTCGTTGATGCGCTTGACGAAGCCGGCCGGGTCGTCGAGCGAGCCGCCTTCGGCCAGCGTCGCCTGCTCGAGCAGCAGGCTGGCCCAGTCGTCGAACCGCGAAATTTCGTCGCTGCGTTCGTACTTCAACCGCTGCACGGCCGGGTGCTTGGGGTTGATTTCGAGGATGGGCTTGGAATCCGGCGCCTTCTGCCCGGCCGCCTTGAGGATGCGCGCCAGGTTGCCGCCAACGTCGTGCTCGTCGGACACCAGGCAGGACGGCGAATCGGTCAGACGCCAAGTGACGCGCACGTCCTTGACCTTGTCGCCGAGCGTCGCCTTGACCTTGTCGAGCAGCTCCTTGTACTCGTCGGCGGCCTGTTCGGCTTCCTTCTTCTCGGCCTCGTCTTCCAGCTTGCCTAAGTCCAGGCCTCCCTTGGCGACGGATTGCAGGGGCTTGCCGTCGAATTCGGTCAGGTTGCCGGTCACCCACTCGTCGACGCGGTCTGACAGCAGCAGCACTTCGATGCCCTTTTTCCTGAAAATTTCCAGGTGCGGACTGTTCTTCGCGGCGGTGAAGGTTTCGGCGGTGACGTAGTAAATCTTCTCCTGGCCTTCCTTCATGCGCGCCACGTAGTCGGCGAGCGAGACCGACTCTTCCGTCGTGTCGGCGTGCGTCGAGGCGAAGCGCAAGAGCTTGGCGATGCGCTCCTTGTTGGCGAAGTCCTCGCCGGTGCCTTCCTTGAGCACGCGACCGAACTCCTTCCAGAACTTGACGTACTTCTCCTGGTCGGCGGCGTCTTCGCTGTCGGCCAGCCCTTCGAGCATGCCCAGCACCTTTTTCACGCAACCGCCGCGTATCGTTTCGATGTCGCGCGACTCCTGCAGAATTTCGCGCGAGACGTTGAGCGGCAGGTTGTTGGAATCGACCACGCCGCGCACGAAGCGCAGGTAGAGCGGCATCAACTGCTCGGCGTCGTCCATGATGAAGACGCGACGCACGTAAAGCTTGATGCCGTGCCGGGCGTTGCGGTCGAACAAGTCGAACGGCGCGCGTTGCGGGATATAGAGCAGTTGCGTGTATTCCTGCTTGCCCTCGACCTTGGCGTGCACATAGGCGAGCGGGTCCTCGAAGTCGTGCGCGACGTGCTTGTAGAACTCCTTGTACTGCTCGTCGCTGATCTCCGACTTCGGTCGCGCCCACAGCGCGGAGGCCTGGTTGACCGTTTCGTCCTCGTCGGTGGCGACCTGCTCCTTGGCCTCCTCGTCCCATTTCTCCTTCTTCATCAGGATCGGCAGCGTGATGTGATCGGAGTATTTGCGGATGGTTTGGCGCAGCTTCCAGCCGGAGAGGAACTCATCCTCGCCTTCGCGCAGATGCAGCGTAACCTCGGTGCCGCGTGTCGCCTTCTCGACCATCTCGACGGTGAACTCGCCCTCGCCGGCCGATTCCCACTTCACCGCCTGTCCGGTTTCCAGCCCGGCGCGGCGCGACACCACCGTCACCTTGTCGGCGACGATATACGAGGAGTAGAAACCGACGCCGAACTGGCCGATCAGATGCGCGTCCTTCGCCTGGTCGCCGGTCAGCGCCGAGAAGAACTCGCGCGTGCCGGATTTGGCGATGGTGCCCAGATGCTCGACCGCCTCGTCGCGCGAGAGGCCGATGCCGTTGTCCGAAATCGTCAGCGTGCGCGCCGCCTTGTCGAAAGCCAGGCTGATTTTCAGCTCGGAATCGTCGCCGTACAACGCCGCGTTGTTCAGCGCCTCGAAGCGCAGCTTGTCGCAAGCGTCGGACGCATTGGAAACCAGCTCGCGCAGGAAAATTTCCTTATTGCTGTACAGCGAGTGGATCATCAGATGCAGCAGTTGTTTGACTTCAGCCTGAAAGCCCAGTGTTTCCTTGTTGGCGCCCATTGAAAACTCCGAAAAAAACGTTGGATTTGAAAAGTGCGAAGCGCCGGCAACGCGAACGCGCCCGGCGGCGCGACGTTAAATGGGGGCAGGGAGGGGGATTTCAAGGGTGGCGGGGTGACGGCGAATCCGCCAACGTGACGCGCGATGCGCTTTGGCTTTCATCCAGCCCGTCGGATGCGGTTCGTTCCTCACACTTTTAAACAGCGAATCCTCGCCCGCAGTGCCGTAAATCACGGCTTTGAGGTTTTCCTCGACCGCCGGCATGAAGTCGGCGGACGCGGCGATGGCCTGGCCGGCTTCGGCCGGCGGAAGGCAGGTGTCGCGGCCGGAGAAAAAGGCGAACAGAGCCAGCCCTCGCGCCTTCTCTCCGGCGTCCTCCAGCCCCCACAAGCGCTGCAAATCGAACTCGATAAAGGTCTTTTTGGCGGTGATCTTGTCGGTGTCGTATACCCGCCAGAGGTGGCCGTTGGTAAGAAACCCGAAGCGCACACGAAACGTGCTGAGGTAGTCCTGGAAATGGTGGTGCGGGTTGTTTTTGCGGTTCGCTTTGCCGGTATCCAGCGTTTTGCGCCAGTCTTTGGATTCGCAAACGGCCGTAATCAGGGTGTGATCCTTGCTGCCGATCAGCGCGTCGTCCTGCCCCGGTTCTAGCAGCAAAGACCAGTCCGGCTTGGCGAACTTTCCCTGCACGGTAAAGCCCATTTGCGAGACTTTCGTCCAGCCCAACTGCGCCGGCAGAGCGGGCCGATGAATTTTTCTTCGAGCTACGCCTCGTTGCGGGCGGCCAGGGCGGGGATGTCGAAATGCTCGCTCAACCAGGCAGACAAACAAAGCGTAAGGTAACGGCTTTTCCGCCAACTCCCCCATTTTTTGGCGATAAAACCATCGTCGAGCAGCGTGTTGGTAAGCCAGTGCCGCAGGAAGCGATCTGGCGTCCCGCCAAGCGCAGCGCCATCGCG
Organism: Betaproteobacteria bacterium; assembly: GCA_016208425.1. GTDB lineage: Bacteria > Pseudomonadota > Gammaproteobacteria > Burkholderiales > Rhodocyclaceae > JACQYA01. Next base: position 6,894 of record JACQYA010000138.1, on the reverse strand, counting down.
CGCGGAGGCTCGATTCATAAACTCGCAAAAACCCTTGTGCGGGGTCGTCCTTGCCTCGCGGATCGTTTATCCGTGCGGCTCTCCGGGCACTTCCTCAAGCGGTTATTTCCGGCAACGGCGCCGTCTCGATCTCGCGCGCCAGCTCGGCGCACTGATCGATGTGCCGGCCGGCGATGTGGGTGAGCGCCAGATAGCCGAGGGCGGCGGCGACGATCTGGCCGGCGACGGGCACCAGCCGGGCCGCTTCCATCAGCGTCAACCGCAGACCGGCGACGCGCAGCGTGCCGGCCAGTACGCCGGCGGTCACCGCGCGGCTGGCGAACATGCTGCCGGCCGACGCCAGCAGGCGAAAAGCGAGCACTTTGCGGGCGGGGGAAACCTGCCCGATCTTCGTTTCCGCGAGCCCGAAGCGGACGTTGATTTCCGGGATGAGGTGCACCAGCACGGCGGTATCGGTCACCAGGTCGATCCCCGGCAAGGGGATGAACGAAGAAACCGCCGCCAGCGCCGCCCGGCGCCGCACCATCCGGCGGCACCCCTGGCGGATGGCCTCGATTTCTCCGGCGCGGTCACGCCATGCCGCGCGGCTTTCCGGTGGCGGGCGCCCGACGATCCCGGCTTCCGGCGACAGGTTCATTGCTCCCCGCCGCCGCGAACTTTTCCGTACACGAACAGCAGCGCGACGGCCATCACCACCGAGCCGATAAAGCCGGCGCCTTCGCCCGCCCGATACCAGCCCAAGGCTTGCCCGATCATGCCGGCGGCAAACGAGCCGCCGATGCCGAGCAGGATGGTGACGATAAAGCCCATGTTTTCCTTGCCCGGATGCAGCAGTTTGGCGATCACGCCGACCACGAAACCGACGGCGATAGTCCAGAGGATTCCTCCCATGACAACTTTCCTTCACTTGTAAAAAATTACGGCGCCCGATATGGACGAAGTACTGGCGAAACTTGCTCCGATTTTCGAGTGAAAGCCCGAATTCCGCCGAGCATACAGGCGGCTCTTCGAACCTACGCGAGTGCTGGCGGCCGCTTTGCGGACATTTTCGCAGCTCCGATCCACTACTTCACCGGCGCCTCCCACAGCGCCGCCGTCACACCGAGCTTCGTGATGAACGCCTTGACGTAGAACTTGCCGACGACAAGGCGCTTGCCGCCTTCGGGCAGCGCGCTGATGACGATGTCGGTAATCTGGTCTTCCGGCAGATGGGTGGCGCCGGCGGAATACCACAGGCGGACATGGCCGCAGCTATCGCGGTCGATGAGCACGTCCTTGTCGCCCCTGGCCGCGAGCAGGCGGATCGTGACACCATCGCGCGTTTCGTAGGCGCGCGCCGGGCCGGCGCCGGTCGGCGTTTCTTCTCCGCCACCGGGTTTGGCGCTCGCTTCGAGCGCCATCACTTCGTCTTCGGAAAGCCCGCTTTCCCCTTCCCCGTGCCAGACCTGGTAATGGCCGCCGGGCCGCATCTGGATCAGCAAGACACTGTCGGCGGCACCGGCCGGTGTCGCGGCCAGCAGAGCCGCAACGAACAGCGCCGCAATGCCGGCACGCCCGGAAATTATCGCCAACGTAGCCCTCGTAGCCATCGCGCGCTCCAGATCATCCAGATATTCCCGAGATGAGTGTAACCGAGAAACTGTGGTTCCGTGACGATCTGCGCCGCTTCCGGCATCGCCCGCGCAAACCCCTTGCCGTCTCCCGCCCCTTCGGAAACTGTTACAAAACGCCGGTTGAGTCCGCGTGTCGGCTGCACTATCGTGTCGGCGTCACTTACCCGAAGGCGAACGATGAAACCCCAGGAACGCGAGCAGCTCAACCAGTTTCTTCAACAAATGAACCAGGCTCAACTTGCCGGGAAGGATGAGGAGGCGGACGCGATGATTCGCGGCGCCTGCGCCCGGCAGCCGGACGCCAGCTATCTGCTGGTGCAACGCGCGATCTTGCAGGATCAGGCCCTGCACGAAGCCGGGCAGCAAATTGCCCGCTTGCAGGCGGAGCTGGAGCAGCTCCGGGCGGCCGGCGGCGGCAACCGGGAAAGCAGTTTCCTGAACGACAACGCCTGGGGGGCTTCGGCCGCGATGCGCCCCGGCGCCCGCGTGCCGCCGGCAGCCCGCTTCGCCCAGGCCGCGCCGGTTCCCACAACCGCCGCTCCCGGCACTTCCGGCGTGTGGGGAGGCGGTATGCTCGGCAGTATCGCGACCACCGCCGCCGGCGTTGTTGCGGGGTCTTTCCTGTTTCAGGGAATCGGACACCTGATGGGCAACCACGCGACAGGCGCCGGCGGGATGAACGGCCTGACCGGCAATATTCCGGACGAGCGTAGCGACACGTCCGCTTTCGACAAGCACGCGGACGATTTTTCGGCCAACGCTGGTGTGATGGACACTAGCTCGCTCGACGACTTGGTCTCCGACGACACGGCAGACTACGTTTGATTTCTTGTTAGAATGCTAACGGCAATCAGTTTTTTGCGAAGCATTGTTACCGATAATTCTGCTTTTGTTTACATCCACGAGTGACTATTCTGCACGCTGCATCACCCCTCATTTAAAGGAGACACGCATGAAAACTCTCTCGCTACTGGCCGCTATCCTGACGCTTGGCTTTACGCTGGCGGTTGGCGATGCCGAAGCCGCCAGCAAACGACTGGGCGGCGGACAGTCGTCAGGCATGCAACGGCAGGCCACCTCTCCGGCGCAGTCCCCCGGCGCGACACCTTCCGCCAACAAGGCGCAGGCGGCCGCAGCCGCCCCGCAGGCGCAGCCCAAGCGTTCCTGGATGGGGCCTCTGGCCGGCCTCGCCGCCGGACTCGGTCTGGCCGCGCTGGCTTCGCACTTCGGTTTCGGCGAGGGACTCGCCAACATGATGATGATCGGCCTGCTGGTCATGGCGGCGGTGTTCGTCATCGGCTACTTCATGCGCCGCCGCGCAGCAGCACAGCAGCCGGCCGGCGGTTTGCAGTACGCAGCAAACGGTGTCGGTTCTGCCGCTGCGAAGCCGGCGAGTTACGATATGTCGCTGCCCGCATCCGCTTCTGCCTCCACCGTTGCCCCCACTGTTGCCCCCGCTTCCGGCGCACCGGCCGGCCATATCCCGGCCGACTTCGATGTCGAAGGCTTCCAGCGCAACGCCAAGGTCAACTTCATCCGCCTGCAGGCCGCCAACGACGCCGGCAATCTCGACGATATCCGCGAATTCACCACGCCCGAGATGTTCGCCGAAATCAAGCTGGCCATCGCCGAGCGCGGCAGCGCAGCGCAGCAAACCGACGTCGTCGGCATCGACGCCCAGGTGACCGACGTTGCCGAAGAGGCTTCCCGCTACATCGTCAGCGTGCGTTTCGTCGGTTCGATCCGCGAAGAGAAAAACGCTCCGCCCGAGCCGGTCGACGAGATCTGGAACCTGGTCAAGTCGCGGGACGGCAAGGGGGGCTGGTTGCTCGCCGGTATTCAGCAAATGTAATAATCGTGGCCGGGTTGCCCGGCCACGAGGTTCGGCCGCGCCGCTTAACGCCGGCGCGGCCGAATTCGTTTGTACTCGTTTGCACTCGTTTAATGTGCGCCTTGGGCGCCAGGCGCATATCATCGACCGCCGCACCATCTTTTCTGTTTCCCACCTCGGACCACCGATATGATTCCCGCACTGATCGTCATATTCATCATCGCCTACACGGCTATTGCGCTGGAGCACCCGCTCAAGATCAACAAATCGGCATCGGCCTTGATCGGCGCCGGCTTGCTGTGGACGGTCTACGCCTTGTCGGCCGGCGACACCCACCTGGTGAGCGAGCAGCTCGGCGAATCGCTGATGGGAACGGCGCAGATCGTCTTCTTCCTGATGGGGGCAATGACGATCGTCGAGGTGGTGGACGCACACAACGGCTTCGAGGTCATCACCTCGCGGATCAAAACGAGCAAGCTCTCCACGCTGATGTGGCTGGCCGGCTTCGTGACCTTCTTTCTCAGCGCCATCCTGGACAACCTGACCACCACCATCGTCATGATTTCGCTGATGCGCAAACTGCTGGAGAAGCACGAAGACCGGCTGTTCTTCGCCGGCATCATCGTTATCGCGGCAAACTCCGGCGGCGCCTGGTCGCCGATTGGCGACGTGACCACCACCATGCTGTGGATAGGCGGGCAGATCACCAGCCTGGCGATCATGAAGGCAGTGCTGCTGCCCTCGCTGGTCAGCATGATCGTGCCGCTGGCCATCACCGCCTACGCCTTGCGTGGCCGCGATGTCGTATCGCCGAGGCAGGCGGATAGCGAGCACGGGCTGCGCACGACAACGTTCGAGCGCAATCTGATGTTCTGCATGGGCCTGGGCGTGCTGGTTGCCGTACCGGCCTTCAAGACCATAACGCACCTGCCGCCCTTCATGGGCGTCATGTTCGGCCTCGGCATTCTCTGGCTGGTCGGCGATCTGGTACACCGCCACAAGGAAGACTTCGCCAAGCAGCACCTGACGCTGGTGCATGCCCTGAGCAAGATCGACATGGGATCGCTGGTGTTTTTTATCGGCATTTTGCTGGCGGTAGCCACGCTGGAACATACGCACATCCTGACCTCGCTGGCGCAGTGGCTGGACCGGAACGTCGGGCGCCAGGATGTCATCGTAATGATTATCGGCATCGTCAGCGCCATCGTCGATAACGTGCCGCTGGTCGCCGCATCGATGGGCATGTACAGCCTGGCGCAGTACCCGCCCGACCACTTCCTGTGGGAGTTCCTGGCTTACTGTGCGGGTACCGGGGGATCCATTCTCATCATTGGTTCGGCGGCGGGCGTCGCGGCGATGGGGCTGGAGAAGGTGCATTTCTTCTGGTACGTCAGGAAAATCAGCGGCTTGGCATTGGTCGGGTATTTCGCGGGAGCGGGGGTTTACCTCATCCAGTACCAGCTTCTCCAATAAACCCGTTGTTTCGGGTGCGATTGGGTGTTCCCCCGGATTTAAAGACATCCCGTCGGGCGGCCTGGCTGACCGCGACAATCGCCGGATGCGTCATCCGACGTTCGGCGGTGATCGCATAAACCTGCTCGGCCACAGAATCGATGCGGCCGATCGCCACCACGTCGTACTGTCGGCATACCTGCTCCGCAATGGCGGTCGGAGCGACGAACAGCCCGGCGCCGGTCTGCCCGAAGGCCTTGATCAGGGCGCTGTCGTCAAACTCGCCGACGATGTCGGGACGCAGCTTGTTGGCCTCGAACCACTGGATCAGCCGGAACCGGATGGCAACATCTTCGCCGGGCAGAAGGAGCGGCGCGTTATCGAGCAGTGCCGGAAAACTGCCGGACAACCCGTTCGCCAAACGCCGGCCGCCGAACACCATCAGATCGCTTTCTCCCAGCAAGTGACTATAGCCCCGCACATTCATGTTGGCCGGCATCGGGCGGTCGGCGATGACCATGTCGAGACGATGCACCGCCAGATCCGCCAGCAAGGATGAGAGACGCCCCTCCCGGCAAACCAGCCGTACCGGTTCCGCGATATGGAGCGCCGGTTCGACCAGGCGACACGCGATGGACTTGGACACGGAATCGGTAATGCCGATTTTGAACGGTAGCGGTTTTTTTGCTGTCTGGTCGCGCAGCACATCGAGCAACTCGTCGCCGATGGCGAATATCTCCTCGGCGTAACTGAGGATGCGCCGGCCGGCGTCGGTCAGTTCCAGGCCACGTCCGGCGCGACGGAGCAGTTTCACCCCCAGGGTGGCCTCGAATTCGCGGAGCTGCCCGCTGATCGATTGCGGCGTAAGGTGCAGTTGCTCGCCCGCGCGCACGATGCTGCCGGTTTTGGCGACCGTCCAGAAGTAGCGCAGGTGCTTGAAATTGAGGGCGGTCATGGCGTTTCCTTGCGTTGCAATAGGCAGGCTAATCATCGAAAAATTCGATGATTAGCTTAATTATATTCGACTGGTTCGATGTGTTGTTTTTTACTAGACTCTTTACGACGGCCTGGTATTCAGGGTCAAGCCCACAAGGAGAATCCCGCCATGAAACGCATTCTGCTCTTCCTCGTCACCAACGCGGCCATCGTGCTGGTGCTCTCGGTCACCCTGCGCCTGCTCGGCGTCGAGCCTTATCTCGCGGCATCCGGCCTGAATCCGGGCAGCCTGCTGATCTTCGCCGCTGTAATGGGCATGGGCGGCTCCTTCATCTCGCTCGCCATTTCCAAGTGGAGCGCCAAGCGCATGATGGGCGCGCGGGTGATCGAAAGCCCGGAAACCACCAGCGAACTGTGGTTGGTGGAAACCGTGCGGCGCCAGGCGCAGATGGCCGGCATCGGGATGCCGGAAGTGGCGATTTTCGACTCCCCCGAAGTCAACGCTTTTGCCACCGGGATGAACAAAAACAATGCGCTGGTCGCCGTTTCCAGCGGCCTGCTGCGAGCCATGACCCGGGTCGAAGCGGAAGCGGTGCTGGCGCACGAGATTTCCCATGTCGCCAACGGTGACATGGTGACGCTGGCGCTGATCCAGGGCGTGGTCAACACCTTCGTGATGTTCCTGTCGCGCGTTATTGGCACTCTGGTGGACAAGATCGTGTTCAAGACCGAGAAAGGCACCGGGCCGGCGTATTTCGTCACCATGATCGTCGCCGAGATCGTGTTGGGCGTTCTCGCCTCGATCATCGTCATGTGGTTCTCGCGCCAGCGCGAGTTCCGCGCCGACTCGGGTGGCGCGGCACTGGCCGGAAGGGCGGCAATGATCGCCGCGCTGGAGCGTCTCAATGCCCAGCACGAGCCGGCGCCGTTGCCGGAGAAGATGGCGGCCTTCGGTATTTCCGGCGGTGTGGCTTCGGGTCTGAAGCGCCTGTTCATGACCCATCCGCCGCTCGAAGAGCGCATCGCAACGCTCAAGCGCCTTGCGCCATGAAACTGACGTTT
>JACQYA010000137.1 GCA_016208425.1 Betaproteobacteria bacterium | reverse complement strand
GCCGGGGTGCCGTGGTCGGGATGCCGGTTGCAGGCGATGTGCCTGAAGGCCGGCGAGTCGCAGGTCGCCCGCCCGATCTCGCGGCTGGAGAACGTCCCGTGGCGTAACCGTAGATCGACAGCGAGAGCGGCGTCGCCGGGTCGTAGGCGCCGCTGCCGCATCCGGCGCAGGCCCGCACCAGGGCCGACAGGTCGGACCCTTCCACGACATCGACGGCGTGGCGCGCCAGGTGTGCTTCAGGCAACCATTCCTGCACCGGAGGCGGCAGAAGGTAGTCGGTGCCCCGATTGATCGGGTGAAAGGCCATCACAGGTTCCGTCTAATTCAAGGGCTATGATTATAGCATGGCGCTGGTTGGGCGCGGCAGGCTGCTAGGACGAACACCGGAATCCGTGCGCTTGCAAAACGAATCTGCGAAGCCAGCCCCTCGACGGCCTTCGAAGCGATTTTTCCGCAGTTTGGCCGGGGGAAAAGAACGCTTCCAGGTTCCGGTTTTCGCCGGAACGACAGTTGATCGAGGTCTGTACGGCACATTCGGTAGCGCGGGGGAAGCGGGACGCATGCTTCCCGTTTTAGTCGCACCCGGCCGGAAACTTCAACGCTGGCCGCAACGCTACAACGTGGTAAACTCCGCCTTCCCAAAAAGTAGCCATCCGATTGATCCTCAATATGTTCTCAGGAATCATTGCCGCTGTCGGCCGCATCGCCGAACTTGCTCCGCGTAACGACGGCACGTCGACCGTGCGCTTGACGATAGACGCCGGCGGGCTGGGCCTCGACGACGTAGCGCTGGGCGACTCCATCGCCTGCAACGGCGTTTGCCTGACGGTGGTGGAAAAACAAGGCGACAGCTTCTGCGTCGATGTTTCGCCGGAATCGCTCTCGTGCACCGTCGGCTTGGGCGAAGTAGGTGAACTCAACCTCGAAAAGGCGTTGCGCCTCGCCGACCGGCTTGGCGGCCATCTGGTTTCCGGTCACGTCGACGGCGTTGGTGAAGTGATGGGGTTTAAGCCGATCGGCGACGGCGACGACAGTTGCCATCTGCTGGAAATTCGCGCCCCACAGGATCTCGCCAAGTACATCGCCCGCAAGGGATCGATTACGGTCGACGGCGTCAGTTTGACGACTAACTCGGTCGACAATGCCACTTTTACGATCAACCTGATTCCGCACACGCTGGCGCAGACCACGCTCAAACGCCTGAAACCCGGTAGCCGGGTCAATCTGGAGGTGGACTTGATCGCGCGTTACGTCGAACGTATGTTAAACCCAACCGCACCCGAGACCGCATGATGGCGCCACAAAGCACTTCACCTTCAATCGCCCCGATTGAAGAAATCATTTCCGAAATGCGCGCCGGGCGCATGGTTATTCTGGTCGACGAAGAAGATCGCGAAAACGAGGGCGACATCGTGCTCGCCGCAGAGCACGTCACGCCGGAGGCGATCAACTTCATGGTCAAACACGCGCGCGGCCTGGTTTGCCTGACGCTGACCGAGGCGCGCTGCAAGCAGATCGGCCTGACGCCGATGGCGCGCGACAATAAGAGCCAGTACAGCACGGCCTTCACGGTGTCGATCGAAGCCGCCGTCGGCGTCACCACCGGCATTTCGGCACACGACCGCGCGCGGACGATACAGGCGGCCGTCGCCCGTAGCGCCGTGCCGGAAGACATCGTTCAACCCGGCCACATTTTCCCGATCACCGCCAGGCCGGGTGGCGTGCTGGTGCGCGCCGGGCACACCGAAGCGGGCTGCGATCTGGCGCAAATGGCCGGCCTCGAACCGTCCTCGGTAATCTGCGAGATTCTGAAGGACGACGGATCGATGGCGCGCTTGCCGGATCTGATCGTTTTTGCGCAGGAACACGGCTTGAAGATCGGCACCATCGCCGACCTGATCCACTACCGCAGCCAGAACGAAACGCTGATCGAACGCACGCTTTCCAAGCCGGTGCAATCCGAACACGGTGAATTCACGCTGCACGCCTACACCGACCGCACGTCGAACGAAGTGCATCTGGCGTTGACCAAGGGTCAGATCGATGCGGAGAAGGAAACGCTGGTGCGCGTTCACGAACCGCTCTCGGTGCTCGATTTCCTCGATCCGACCAGCGGCCGGCACACCTTTTCGCTCGGCGTTGCGCAGGCCGCGCTGGCCAAGGCCGACGCCGGGGTCATCGTGCTGCTGCACCGCCCGGAGAGCGGCCAGGATATTCTCGCCGCGCTGGCCGCAAGCAGCGATCCGACGGCGGCAAAACGCCCGGCGGCAAAGTGGGATCCGCGCACCTACGGCATCGGCGCACAGATTCTGCGCGATCTTGGCGTGCGCAAGATGAAACTGCTTTCCAGCCCGCGCCGGATGCCGAGCATGACCGGCTTCGATCTCGAAATTACCGGTTATGTCGCGTCGCTGGCCGAGTTTGACAAGTGCGATAAACACGACAAGCCCTGATGTGAACCCGGACAATCCGAAGGAAGATTCTGCCATGCCCCGCTACGAAAATATCTACGAATACGAAACTTCTGTCTCCGGTGACGGTTTCGTGGTCGGCATCGTGATGAGCCGCTTCAACCGGGATGTCTGCGAAGGGTTGCTCGGCGCCTGTACCGGCGAACTGAAGCGCCTGGGCGTCGCCGAGAGCTGCGTGGTGATCGCCACTGTTCCCGGCGCGCTGGAAATCCCGCTGGTGCTGCAAACGATGGCGCAAAGCGGCCGCTTCAACGCGCTGATCGCGCTCGGTGCGGTCATCCGTGGCGACACCTATCATTTCGAGGTGGTTTCCAACGATTCCTGCCGCGCCGTGATGGAAGTGCAGCTGCACACCGGCGTTCCCGTCGCCAACGGCATCCTGACTTGCGAAAACGACGATCAGGCGCTGGCCCGCATGCAGGAGAAGGGGTCGGATTGCGCGCGCACGGCCATCGAGATGGCCAACTTGCTGCGCGCGCTGAAAGACTGAACCCGATGAACGCCACGAGCGACAACCCCGCACCATCGTCCGCCCGGCCGGCAACCGGCCGCAGCGCCAAGCCGGCGGTTGCGGGGACAAAATCGCCGCGCCGCCGCGCCCGCGAATTTGCCCTGCAAGGGCTCTACCAGTGGCGGATCGGCGGCAACGACGAAGCAGCCATCGAGGCGCATTTGCAGGATGTGACCGGTTTTGACAAGGCCGACCGCCAGTTTTTCGTCGGCCTGCTGCGCGGCGTACTGGCCCAGCAGGAGGCTCTGCAAAGCCAGCTTCAACCCAGCCTCGACCGCCCCTTCCGCGAACTGTCGCCGGTCGAAGCCTGCATCCTGCTGGCCGGCGCTTTCGAGCTCGCCAACTATCCGCAAACGCCGTACCGCGTCATCATCAACGAGGCCATCGAGCTGACCAAGGGTTACGGCGGCGCCGACGGCCACAAGTACGTCAACGGCGTGCTCGACAAGCTGGCGGCGAAATTGCGCCCGGCCGAAGTCGAGGCCAAGCGGCGCGTCAAGACGCATTCCTGACCGCCGGCGCGCGGGGGGTCTTTTGCCTGTTGCTGTTTCAGAATTTTCAGAATTCGATCTGATCGCCCGCCATTTCGTCAAGCCGACGCCGCAGACGGTGCTCGGCCCCGGCGATGACTGCGCGCTGCTGGCGCCAGAGCCGGGGATGGAGCTGGCGATCACCGTCGATATGCTGGTCGCCGGCGTCCATTTTTTCCCCGATACCGACCCGGAGCAGTTGGGCTGGAAGGCGCTGGCCGTTAACCTTTCCGACCTCGCGGCGATGGGCGCCAAGCCGCGCTGGGCCTTACTCGCCGGCAGCCTGCCGGAAGCCGACGAGCACTGGATCGCGGCTTTTACCGAAGGATTTTTTGCCTGTGCCCGGCGCTACGGCGTCGACCTGATCGGCGGCGACACGACGCGCGGCCCGCTCAACCTGTGCGTCACCGCGCTCGGCGAGACGCCTGCCGGTCGGGCGCTACGGCGCGATGGCGCGCGGGCCGGCGACGATTTATGGATTTCCGGCAGCCCCGGCCTCGCCGCTCTCGGACTGGCGCACTTGCAGGGAAAAACGGAACTTCCGGCCAACCTCGCCCGGCGCTGCCTTTCGGCCTTGCAGCGGCCGCTGCCGCGCGTCGAACTCGGGCTGGCTCTGCTCGACCGACACCTGGCGCACGCCGCCGTCGACGTGTCCGATGGCCTGCTCGCCGATCTCGGCCATATTCTCGAACGTTCGGGAGTCGCCGCCGAAATTCAGGAAGCACGGCTCCCCTGTCTGCCTGGAGGCGTTGCCCCCGAGCTGGCGCGCGACTGCCAGTTGTCCGGCGGCGACGACTACGAGCTGATATTTTCCGCCGCACCGGAAAATCGCCACAAAATCGCAGAACTGGCGGCGCAACTCGACCTGCCGTTGTGGCGATTTGGAGGCGTGGTCGAGGGAAGTCGTGGCACGATCTCTCTGCTCGACGAAAACGGGGCGCCACTGCCCATCCACCGCAAAGGATTCGATCATTTTGCTCAAGACACCCACTAGCGCCCCATCCATCGGCTTCCTGCTGTCGCATCCGGCGCATTTGATCGCCTGCGGTTTTGGCAGCGGCCTGTCGCCGTTCGCACCGGGCACCGCCGGCACGCTTTTCGCTTGGCTTTCGTTCCCGCTGCTGCGCCCCTGGATGAACGACTTCGAACTGCTCGCCTTCCTGCTCGTCTGTTTTGTCGGTGGCGTGCCGGCCGCCCACAAGACGGGCGTCGACCTCGGCGTGGTCGATCACGGCAGCATCGTCTGGGACGAAATCGTCCCCTTCTGGCTAGTTCTCGTCTTCTGCCCGACACACTGGCTGTGGCAAACCGCCGCCTTCTTTCTGTTCCGTTTCTTCGACATCGTGAAACCGCAACCGGCGCGCTATTTCGACGAGAAGGTAAAAAACGGTTTCGGCGTGATGGCCGATGACTTGGTGGCGGCCGGCTATACGCTATTGGTGTTGGCGATTTTGAGTGCCATCCTTAGATGAACGGCGACCGGCAAAGCGCCCTCGAAGGACTCGCCGCCGAAGTCGGCGCGCAACTGGCGGCCAACGGCTGGCGGCTGGCGACGGCGGAATCGTGCACCGGCGGCTGGACCGCGCAGTGCCTGACGGCCATCGCGGGCAGTTCGGCGTGGTTCGAGCGCGGTTTCGTCACTTATTCGAACGACGCCAAGCAGGAAATGCTCGGCGTCGGCGCCGATACGCTGGCCGCTTGGGGCGCGGTCAGCGAAACCGCCGCCGCCGCGATGGCGGCCGGCGCGCTGCAGCGCAGCCACGCCGACTGGGCGCTGGCGATCACCGGCGTCGCCGGCCCGGGCGGCGGTTCGCCGGAAAAACCGGTGGGTACGGTCTGCTTCGCCTGGGCCGGGCCGGACGGCCGATGCGATACCGAGACCTGCCGTTTCGATGGCGACCGGGCCGGGATACGCAGCCTGTCGGTCGAACACGCGCTAAACGGACTCCTGAGGCGCAGCGCAACCCTCAGAGCTTGACGAAAACGTCAGTGAAAGCGTTTTCGCGCGCCAAAAACAGGAGCCGCGATAAGGGGTGCGCACAGCGGGGGGGCAATGGCATAATATGATCGGTCTGCTTCCAAATTCTGCCACCATGCGCTTAAAGATTGCTCCCCTCTTGCTTCTCGCGCTTCCGGCCGCCGACCCGGCGATGGCGCTTGAGTTTGGGGACATTTCTGTGCTCTCCCGGCTGGGGCAGCCGTTCAGGGCAGAAGTTTCGCTGTCGGAAGGCGCCGACGAAGGCCGCCCGGGCGCGGAATGTTTCCGGGTCGGCAAGAGCGGCGATACGATGTCGGGGCTTCCTCCGCTGTCGCAAGCGCGGGTCAAGCCGCTCAGAGACGCAGGAAGAACGCGGCTGCTCGTTTTCTCGGAACACCCGGTCGACGAACCCGCCGTCCAGTTCAGCGTACAGGCTCTTTGCGGCCCGCTACAGTACCGCAGCTACGCCGTGCTTCTGGATCCCGCGCCGTCGCGCGGCTCCCAGGCCGCGCCCAGAACCGGCGGCGCCGACCGTCTCGCGGCTGCGGCGCCGACCGCTATTGCCGGCAAGAAGCCCGCGTCATCATCCGGCCCGGAATGGTCGTGCGAAGAGGGCGAATCGGCGCGCTCCATCGCGGCTTCGATCTTTCCGAACAACGCGGTTGCGCGAAGCCGCTTCCTGGGCGCGCTGCTGAACGCCAACCCCGAGGTCGGCCTCGGCCCGCAAGGCGAGAATCGCCTGCGCGCGGGCACGGTGCTCCGCCTGCCCGAAACCCGTCATCTGCCGGCCGGAAAGTCGGCGCGGTTCGACCGGCAAGCACCGGCCGGCACGTCTTCTCCGGCTCGCGAGACGGCAAAATCCAGCGTGATCGCCGAAGCGGGCAGACCGGTGGAACCGTCGGCCAGGCCGGGCGACGGCAAAATCGTCGCCGCACCCAACGATACCGTGTCGTCGCCGGAACCCGCGCCAGGGGGCGCCACGCCGCTTGCGCCGGCCGCCATACCCGCGCCTGCCACGCCGGCCGTGCCCCAAAAAACGCCGCCGCCACCCGACGCCGAAGAAGAAGAGCCGGGAATTGTGGACAGCTTGTTCGGCATGGTCGGCGAGTGGTGGCAAGCCGGGTCGAAAATCTGGTCGCAGGATCTGGGGCAAGAATGGGCGCAATGGTGGCAGGAGATCCTTGCCGCGTCCGGCATCCTCGCGCTTCTTTTGTTCTGGAGGTCGAGGAGGCAGAAAGCTACGCGCAGGGCGCTGACCGGCGGCAAGGCTATCGAGCGAGACCCGTTGAGCATCATCGAGGACGGTGTACGCCCCGAAACAAAGGTCTCCCGGACGCAACGCCTGCCGAGCGCAGCACCGCCAGACGCCGGCGGCAACCAAGGCGGCGAGCTGCAGTGGGCGGCCCAGCGCGGCGAAGCGATGGTCGTCACCGAGGAGAACGAGTTCAACCCGGTCATGGAACTGGCCGAAATCATGCTCTCCTTCGGCCGCGTCAAGGGCGCCGCCCAAGCGCTGCAGGAATACATCGACAAGAGCCCGAACGAAGCGCTCCAACCGTGGATGAAGCTGCTGGAAGTGTATCGCCAGGGAGACATGCGCCCAGAATTCGAAGGGCTCTCAGAAAAACTCAAGCTGCATTTCAACGTCGCGCCGGCCGATTGGGAAACCATGGCCGACCAAATTTCGCCGCCCGTCACACCGGTCGATGTGGAAAAGGCTCCCGTCGAGCAGTTGCTCAACCACCTCCCCAACGTCGCGCGCATGACCCGCATCCGCGATGAGATCGTGCGTACATGGGACTCCGCCGCCGGCTTCGACTATCTGAATACGCTTCTGCGCGACAACCGGAAGGGCGAGCGCCAGGGTTTTCCGCTCGCCGTCGTCAGCGAGTTGCTCTATCTGATGGATATTCTCGAAAAGCGCCTGAAACGCCTCGCGGCCTGAGCCGGAATTGGCCGGCGTCCGGCCGAAGAATATATTTCCCCCTTCTTGTCTTGACTACTGTATATAATTACAGTTACCGAGATGCGGCCGGGGGGCGTCCGGATCATGAGATAATTTCTGTCAACTCAGGCAAAGGAACGACGATGGACGACAACAAGGCGAAGGCGCTCGCCGCCGCACTGGCTCAAATCGAGAAGCAGTTCGGCAAGGGCTCCATCATGAAAATGGGCGAGGGGTGCGTCGTGAACGACGTGCAGGTCGTGTCGACCGGCTCGCTCGGTCTGGATATTGCCCTCGGTATCGGCGGCCTGCCGCGTGGTCGCGTGGTCGAGATCTACGGTCCCGAGTCGTCGGGCAAAACGACCTTGACGCTGCAAGTGATCGCCGAAATGCAGAAGCTGGGCGGTACCGCGGCCTTCATCGACGCCGAGCACGCGCTCGACCCCGGCTACGCGCAGAAGCTCGGCGTCAAGCTCGACGAGCTGCTCATTTCCCAACCCGACACCGGTGAACAGGCGCTCGAAATCGCCGACATGCTGGTGCGCTCTTCTAGCGTCGATGTGGTCGTCATCGACTCGGTCGCCGCGCTCGTGCCGAAAGCCGAAATCGAAGGCGAGATGGGCGACTCCCTGCCCGGCCTGCAAGCCCGCCTGATGAGCCAGGCGTTGCGCAAGCTGACCGCCAATATCAACCGGACCAACACGCTGGTGATCTTCATCAACCAGATCCGCATGAAGATCGGGGTCATGTTCGGCAGCCCGGAAACCACGACCGGGGGCAACGCGCTGAAGTTTTATGCCTCGGTTCGCCTCGACATCAGGCGCATCGGCGGGATCAAGAAGGGCGACGAGGTGATCGGCAACGAAACCCGCGTCAAGGTCGTCAAGAACAAGATGGCGCCACCGTTCCGCGAGGCGATTTTCGATATCCTGTACGGCGAAGGCACATCGCGTCTGGGCGAAATCGTCGAGCTCGGCGTGCAGCATAAACTGGTCGAAAAATCCGGCTCGTGGTACGCCTACAACGGCGAGAAAATCGGCCAGGGTAAGGACAACGCCCGCGAATTCCTGAAGAACAACCCGCAGATTGCCCAAGAGATAGAGGCAAAGATCCGCGCAGCGGTGAACGTGCCGACGGCGCAACCGATCAAAAGCGAGCAGTAAACGATACCGCGATGAGCCAGGCACTACGCGAGCGCGCCTTGCGTTTTCTGGCGCGGCGCGAACATACGCGAGCCGGGCTGTCGCGCAAGCTGGCGCCATATGCCGAATGCGCGGAAGATCTCGATGCGCTGCTCGACGATCTCGTGGCGCGGCAGCTTCTTTCCGACGAACGTTGCGCCGAAATGCGTGTCAACGCGCGTCGTGCGCGCTTCGGCAACGCCCGCTTGGCGCAGGATCTGCGTACGCTGGGCGTCGCGGAAGAGCTGGTCGGCGAAACGCTGGGAGCCTGTGAAGCGCAGCACCCGGAACTGTCGCGCGCGCGACAAATCTGGCAGCGCCGGTTCGGCAACCTGCCCGCCGCTTCCGACCTCGCCGAACGCACGCGCCAAACGCGCTTTCTGATGGGTCGGGGCTTTTCTGCAGAAACCATCCGGCGCGTGTTGCGCGGCGATTTTGAAAACGAATGACCATGTCCGAAACCAAGACCACGACGTCCCCGACGAGCACGAAGAGCACGCTTTCCGCACACAACCTGAAAAAGCGTTACAAATCGCGCACCGTGGTGCACGATGTTTCCTTTGAAGTCGTCAGCGGCGAAGTCGTTGGCCTGCTGGGGCCGAACGGGGCGGGAAAGACGACCTGTTTTTACATGGTGGTCGGCCTGGTTGCCTGCGACGGCGGCGAAATTCATTTCGACGAAGCCAGGCTCACCCACCTGCCGATCCACAAGCGGGCACAGCTCGGTGTCTCCTACCTGCCGCAGGAAGCCTCCGTTTTCCGCAAGCTGACGGTCAGCGAAAACATCAAGGCGGTACTCGAACTACAGAAACACCCGGCCAAGGAAATCGCCGGCCGCCTGGAAAGCCTGCTCGAAGAACTGCACATCGGCCACCTGCGCAACAGTTCCGCCGCGTCCCTTTCCGGCGGCGAACGCAGGCGCGTCGAAATTGCCCGCGCGCTCGCCACCGAACCCCGCTTCATCCTGCTCGACGAACCTTTTGCCGGCGTCGACCCTATCGCCGTTCTCGACATTCAGAAGATCATCCGCTTCCTCAAGGAGCGAAATATCGGCGTCCTCATCACCGACCATAATGTTCGCGAGACCCTAGGTATCTGCGATCATGCGTACATCATCAACGAGGGTGGTGTGCTCGCCGCTGGCCGCCCCGGCGAAATCATTTATAATGAAAGCGTCAGAAAGGTTTATCTGGGCGAGAATTTCCGCCTTTGAGAATGCCGCTGTTCAAACGGATTTACAAGAAAAACACGGGCGATACCCTTTTTTCCCCTATCGGCAGCCAGTGCGGCTCCGCACATGAAACCATCCCTACAGCTCAAGCTTTCGCAGCACTTGGCGTTGACGCCGCAGCTCCAGCAATCGATCCGGCTGTTGCAGTTGTCGACCTTGGAGCTTGAGCAGGAACTCGAAAAATACCTGGTCGAGAACCCGCTGATCGAGCGTGAAGAAGAGGAGTACGCCCCGTCGGCGCCAGCAGCCGAGCGCTTTGAAGAAGTGCCGCCGGCCGCCGAAAGCGGCGAACCGCCGCCGGTCGAGCGCTCGTCCGCCGACGATGAGAGCTGGTTGGGCGAAGAGACGAATTACGCATCCTCCTCCGGTTCGTTCGACGAGGACGACAACGACTACCAGGACGTGCGCGCGGCGACGACTTCCCTGCGCGAACACCTCTCGTGGCAACTCGGTCTGATGAGCATTCCAGAACGCGACCGGACTTTGGTGCAATGCTTGATCGAAGCGCTCGACGATGACGGCTATCTCACGCAGTCTTTGGCCGAACTGTCGGAAGCCTTGCCCATCGAGCTGGAAATCGAGCCGGAAGAATTGCAGATCGCCCTCAAACATTTACAGTACTTCGATCCCACGGGCGTCGGCGCACGCAGTGCGCAAGAGTGCCTGTCCCTACAGCTTGAGGCTCTGCCGCCCGACGACACCCGGACTCTGGCGCTGACCATCGTGCGCAACCACCTCGAACTGCTGGCCGCCCGCGATTTTGTCAAACTGAAGAAGCATATCGGTTGCGACGACGAAGCGCTACGCGCCGCGCAAAGCCTGATTCGCGGCCTGAACCCGCGGCCCGGCGCCCGGTACGGCGCGCTGGATGCACGCTATATCACGCCCGATGTCGTCGTCCGCAAGCTGCGCGGACACTGGATCGTCAACATCAACTCCGACGCCTTTCCCCGCTTGCGCGTCAATCGCCTGTACGCCGACATCCTGTCCAGGCAACGCGGTTCCAGCCTCGCCGGCCAATTGCAGGAGGCACGCTGGCTGATAAAGAACGTCCAGCAACGTTTTGACACAATCCTGCGCGTGGCGCAAGCTATCGTGGATCGTCAGCGCCAGTTTTTCGATCATGGCGAAGTCGCCATGCGCCCGCTGGTGCTGCGAGAAATCGCCGATATTCTGGGCTTGCACGAATCGACCGTCTCTCGCGTAACGACGCAAAAATATATGGCCACGCCACGCGGGATTTTCGAATTGAAGTATTTCTTTGGCAGCCACGTCGCCACCGAAGCCGGTGGCGCGTGTTCGGCGACCGCCATCCGCGCGCTGATCAAGCAACTGATCGGCGCCGAGCCGCCAAAAAAACCCCTTTCGGATAGTCAGATATCCGAAGTTCTTGGCCAGCAGGGGATTGTCGTCGCACGGCGAACGATCGCAAAATACCGTGAGGCGCTCAACATCCCGCCGGTCAATTTACGTAAGTCCATCTAATAAAGGAGCCACACTATGAACCTGCAGATCAGTGGACACCACCTCGAGATCACCCCGGCGATACGCGAATACGTTACCGGCAAGCTTGAGCGGGTCACTCGTCACTTTGACAACGTTATTGATGTGAACGTGATTCTGTCGGTGGAGAAACTGAAGCAGAAGGCGGAGGTGACCGTTCACCTGAGCGGCAAAGAGGTTTTCGTCGAAGCGGTCGACGAAGATCTTTACGCGGCGGTGGATAGCCTCGTCGACAAGCTCGACCGCCAGGTACAGAAGCACAAGCAGAAGATACAAGACCATCATCGCGGCAACAAAATCGTCGACCACATCGCCGCCGAGTAGTATCGTCGCGGGCGGCGGCCTCGACGCTTGCCGCCGTTCCGCGTACCGCCCCTCCCATTCGTGTTTGCCGTCTACGGTTTATCCCTGGTATGAGCCACCTTTCCAAGCTACTGACCCCCGAAAACGTCGCTCTGGACGTGGAGGCGAGCAGCAAGAAGCGCGTTTTCGAGCAGGCCGGAGTTCTGTTTGAGAACAATCGGGGCATCGCCCGCAGCATCGTGTTCGACAGCCTGTTCGCCCGCGAAAGGCTGGGTTCGACCGGGCTTGGCCAAGGCGTCGCCATTCCGCACGGCCGTATCAAGGGGCTCAAGGAGGCCACCGGCGCTTTTCTGCGTCTCGGCGTTCCCGTGCCCTTCGACTCGCCGGACGGAAAGCCGGTATCGCTGCTTTTCGTCCTCCTCGTCCCCGAGCAGGCCACCGAGCAGCATCTGCAAATACTGTCCGAACTGGCACAGCGTTTCTCCGACCGGAACTGCCGCGAAGCGCTCGGCGCGGCGCATGACGCACACGCGGTCATGCATATCTTCGCGAACTGGAAATGAGCGCGATGCGCCGGTTCAGCGTAGCCCAGCTCTACGAAGATCACCGCGAAAAACTCAAGCTCACGTGGGTCGCAGCCGTCGGGCATGACCGGCAGATCGAACTCAGGCAACAGGGCAACTATGGCGCCGACGTTGTCGGGCATCTCAACCTGATCCATCCAGAGCGCCTGCAGGTCGTCGGAGAAGCCGAGGAAGCGTGGGCTTTGCGCGTCAACCCCGAACGTCTGCGCCAGCAGATCGGCGATCTTCTCGAATCCCGGCCTCCCGCGATGATTGTCGCCGACGGCCGCCCGGTTCTGCAGCAAATCATGGACGCCTGCGAACTGACCCAGACCCCGCTGTTCGCCAGCCCGAAGCCTTGCTCGGCGGTCATCGAGCTGCTGCGCACCTATCTTTCGCGGCGGCTGGCCGATTCGACGTCGGTGCACGGCGTCCTAATGGACGTGCTCGGCATGGGCGTCCTGATCACCGGAGACTCGGGCGTCGGCAAGAGCGAACTGGCGCTCGAACTGATCTCGCGCGGACACGGTCTGGTCGCCGACGATGTCGTCGAACTGGCGCGGATCGCGCCGACGACCATCGAAGGTCGTTGCCCCGGCATGTTGCGCGACTACCTGGAAGTGCGCGGACTGGGATTGCTCAATATCAGGACGATATTCGGCGAGACGGCGTCGCGGCGAAAGATGAAGCTCAAGCTTATCGTTCTGCTGCAAAGACCTGTTGCCGGCACCGACTCCCCGCGTCTGCCGCTCGACGCCCAGACGCAGGAAATCCTCGGCGTCCCGGTGCGCAAGGTAGTGATTCCCGTCGCCGCCGGCCGCAACCTCGCCGTCCTGCTTGAAGCCGCCGTGCGCAACAACATCCTCCAGTTGCGCGGCATCGACAGCATGGGCGAGTTCATCAACCGCCAGCAACAGTCTTTGCTTAACGACGACATTTAGAGCAGGTCTATAATAGCCGCTCGCTGTCACTTGACGGCTTTTTTCGTAACACTGCCAGGAGATGCTATGAAGACTTTGTTTGCTCTGCTCGCCATGTTTGCCTTTGCCGGCTCCGCGATCGCCGCCGACGCTGCCTGCGAAACCAAAGCCGCCGAAAAGAAGCTCGCCGGCGCCGCCAAGAACAGCTTCATGAAGAAATGTGAAGCCGACGCGGGCGCCAACGCCTGCGCCGCCACCGCCGCCGAAAAGAAGCTCGCCGGCGCCGCGAAAAACAGCTTCATGAAGAAGTGCGAAGCGGACGCCAAGGCAGCGCATTAAGAGGCTACGCTACCTGGTACCTGCAAAAGGCCGGAGAAGTTCCGGCCTTTTGCATCGCCTGCTTAAACCGCCCTGTCGCGCAACGCAGCGCGGGAGTGGTGCCGTGGGTCGGCCTCCGGCTTTCACGGCAACGACATCAGCTCGGGAGCCGCGATGGAAAAGGCAGAAAAGGCAGTACAGTTGGAAAAGGATCTGCGCAAAGCCGCGCTGGAGTATCACCAGCATCCGATTCCGGGCAAGATTTCGGTTCGCCCGACCAAAGGGCTGACCAACCAGCGCGATCTGGCGCTGGCCTATTCGCCGGGCGTCGCCTACGCCTGCGACGCCATCGTCGCCGATCCGGCGACGGCCAGCCTTTACACCTCGCGCGCCAACCTGGTTGGCGTCGTCACCAATGGCACCGCCGTTCTCGGCCTGGGCAACATCGGTCCGCTCGCCGCCAAACCGGTGATGGAAGGCAAGGGCTGCCTGTTCAAGAAATTCGCCGGGATCGACGTTTTCGACATCGAGCTGGCCGAAAACGATCCCGACAAGCTGATCGACATGATCGCCGCACTCGAACCGACGCTCGGCGGCGTGAATCTGGAAGACATCAAGGCGCCCGAGTGCTTCTACATCGAGAAGAAACTCAAGGAGCGCATGTCGATTCCGGTCTTTCACGACGACCAGCACGGCACTGCCATAATTTCTGCGGCGGCCATGCTCAATGCGCTGAAAATCATCGGCAAGGCGATCGGTGAAGTGAAGGTCGTGTGTTCGGGTGCGGGAGCGGCAGCCATCTCCTGTCTCGACCTGTGGTGCGATCTTGGCGTGACGCGCGGGAACATTTTCGTTTGCGACTCGAAGGGCGTCATCTACCGGGGGCGCGACACCAACATGGAGCCGACCAAGACCCGCTACGCCCAGGATACCGAAGCGCGCACGCTGGGCGATGCAATCGACGGCGCCGATATCTTCCTCGGCCTGTCGGCTGCGGGCGTTCTGAAGCCCGAAATGGTTGCCAGAATGGCAAAGCAGCCCATCGTGTTTGCGCTGTCCAACCCGACGCCCGAAATCATGCCCGAACTGGCGCGCGCGGCGCGGCCCGACGTGATTATGGCGACCGGCCGTTCCGACTACCCGAACCAGGTCAACAACGTTCTCTGTTTTCCCTTCATCTTTCGTGGCGCGCTCGATGTCGGTGCGACCGGCATCAACGAGGCGATGAAGCTGGCCGGCGTGCATGCGATTGCCGAACTGGCGCAGGCCGAACTGGCCGACGAGGTGGCGATGGCCTTCAAGGATCAGGAATTGAGTTTCGGCTCCGAGTACCTGATCCCCAAACCCTTCGATCCCCGCCTGATTATGAAGATTGCGCCGGCGGTGGCCAGGGCTGCGATGGAATCGGGCATCGCCACGCGGCCGATTGCCGATTTCGACGCTTACGAGGAAAAGCTGAAGGAATTCGTCTATCACACCGGCCTCGGCATGCGCGCCATTTTTGTCGCCGCCAAGCAGGCGCCGCAAAAACGCATCGTTTATGCGGAGGGCGAAGACGAGCGCGTCTTGCGCGGCGCGCAGATCGTCATCGAAGAGCGTTTGGCCAAGCCGATTCTCGTCGGCCGGCCGGCCGTCATCGAAATGCGTTTGGCCAATCTGGGCTTGCGTATCCAGTCCGGCGCCGACTTTGAAATCGTCAACCCGGAGAGCGACGAGCGTTACCGCGAGTGCTGGCAGGCTTACCACAAGCTGATGGTGCGCCGTGGCGTGACACCTGCGGTAGCCAAGGCCGAACTGCGCCGCAACAATACCTTGATCGGCGCCATGCTGCTTCGTCTGGGTTACGCCGACGGTTTGATCTGCGGCACCGGCGGGCAGTTCGGCCAGCACCTAAACGTCGTTTCCGAGGTAATCGGCAAACGGCCGGGCGCCACAGTGCTGGCTGCGATGAACTACCTGATGTTGCACGGCCGTTCGCTGTTTATTTGCGATACGCACGTCAACGAAAATCCGGGCGCCGAGGAAATCGCAGAAATCGCGCTGCTCGCCGCCGAATCGATTGCCCGTTTCGGCATCGTGCCGAAAGCCGCGCTGCTCTCCCACTCGAACTATGGTTCATCATCGTCGGCTTCTGCCGTCAAGATGCGGCAGGCGGCGGGTTTGTTGCTGGAAAAAACCTCGGGCGAGCTGGAAATCGATGGCGAAATGCACGGCGACTCGGCGCTGTCGGAGGAAATTCGCCACGGCGCACACCCGGATTCGCCGCTCAAGGGAGACGCCAACCTGCTGGTGATGCCCAATATCGACGCCGCGAATATTTCCTACAACCTGCTGAAAATGACCGGCGGCGAGGGGGTGACGATAGGCCCGATCCTGCTCGGCACCGCGCGCCCGGTGCATGTGATGACTTCCACCGCCACGGTCAGGCGTCTGGTCAACATGACTGCTCTGGCCGTGGTGGACGCGCAGTCCAAGTAGTCGGGTCGCCCACCAGTCAGCGGCGACGCGCGCCGCCGCCGCCAAGAATCGACCCGAGCACGCCACGAATGATTTCGCGGCCGACCTGCGAACCGATGGCGCGCGCCGCGCTCTTGGCCGCCGCCTCGATCACCGAGTCGCCGCCACGGCCTTTGCTGGCGGTAGCGCCGCCGATCAGGTCGCCCAGACCGCCAAACCAGCCACCTCCGGAGCTTGGCGCCGGTGCTACGCCCGCTTCCCCGTTCGCTGCCGTCGGCGCACCGGAAGAGGGCTTCCCTTTCAGTTTCTCGTAAGCCGATTCGCGGTCGATGACTTCCTCGTAGTGCCCGTAGATCGCCGATCCCTTGATGATCGCCTGGCGTTCCTCGACCGTCAGTGGGCCGATGCGCGACGCGGGCGGCAGCACGAAGGCGCGTTCGACGACGCACGGCCGGCCTTTCTCATCGAGAAACGACACCAGCGCCTCGCCGACGCCGAGTTCGGTAATCGCCGCCTCGACATCGAATGCGGAATTGGCGCGCAAGGTCTGTGCGGCCGATTTCACCGCCTTTTGGTCGCGCGGCGTAAAAGCGCGCAAGGCATGCTGCACGCGGTTGCCGAGCTGGCCGAGCACGGTGTCGGGGATGTCCAGCGGATTCTGCGTGACGAAATACACGCCCACCCCTTTCGAGCGGATCAGGCGAACCACTTGCTCGATCTTCTCCAGCAGCGCCGGCGGCGCCTCGTTGAACAGCAGATGCGCTTCGTCGAAGAAAAAGACGAGTTTCGGTTTCTCGACATCGCCCACCTCGGGCAGTTGCTCGAACAGCTCGGACAAGAGCCAGAGCAGGAAGGTCGAATAAAGGCGCGGCGCGGCCATCAGCTTGTCGGCCGCCAGAATGTTGATGACGCCTTTGCCGCCGTCGGTCTGCATCAGGTCGTCGATATTGAGCATCGGCTCGCCGAAGAAGGCGTCCCCGCCCTGTTCTCCGAGCGCCAGCAGCCCGCGTTGAATGGCGCCGATCGAGGCGGTCGAAACGTTGCCGTACTCGGTGGTGAACTCCTTGGCGTTCTCGCCGACATGCTGGATCATCGCGCGCAAGTCTTTCAGATCGAGCAACAACAACCCGTTGTCGTCGGCGATTTTGAACACCAGTTGCAGCACGCCCGCTTGCGTGTCATTGAGGTTGAGCAGGCGCGCCAGCAGCACCGGCCCCATGTCGGAAATCGTCGCGCGCACCGGGTGCCCCTGTTCGCCGCTGACATCCCAGAACGCGGCCGGGCATCTGGCCGGTGCGAAATCCGCGATGTCGAGCGACTTCAGGCGTGCTTCGAGCTTGGGCGTCACGCTGCCGGCCGAAGCGAGACCCGACAGATCGCCCTTCACATCGGCCATGAAAACCGGCACGCCGATGCTCGAAAAACGTTCGGCCATAACCTGTAGCGTAATCGTTTTGCCGGTGCCGGTCGCTCCGGCGATCAATCCATGCCGGTTGGCGAGCGCCGGCAGGAGAACGAGTTCGGTCTGTTCGTGTTTGGCAATGCAAAGCGGTGCGGCCATGGCTAGCTCCAGAAAACGGGAAAACATTAAAAAAGCTCAACGCGAAGGGTAATCGAAAGTAGCGCCCGGAATCCACCCCCACGTTCCATGACGCGCTATTTTGGCCTCCGCGCAACGCCGCAGCTCCCTTATTGTTTGCCGGCCATGCGCATTTCTGGCAACATCGATGCATGCATTGCACACTGAGGTCGAGTTATGCAACTCGCAAATGGCTACGTGCAAGCAGCGAAGAAGGGAACGAACGTCTCGCTCACCGAGGTGCTTCTGGCTGAGGCCAAGGCCTTGGGCATCAATGTTGCGCAAGCGGCAGAGGCAGGTCTGGCGAAAGCCGTTTCCGACAAGCGGGCGGAAACCCGGGTTAAGGAAAACGCTAAAGCTTTCGAGTGCTGGAACGTTTTCGTTGAGAAGAAAGGCTTGTCGCTAGATAACGTCGTCACGAGGCATGTCCGAATGCTATTCCGCGCAAACTGCGGTGGGCGCGAACGGCCGGGGCCTACCAACGGCATGACCTCTCCGGTGCTGCACGGGTTCTGCTTGAGCCACGATCGCCGGGGCGCAAGGGCGTGCGGGGCGGTATCGCGCACGGCAACCGGCGGTTTATCGATGCGGTGTGCCCGGTTTTGAGAGCGGGTGCG
>JACQYA010000145.1 GCA_016208425.1 Betaproteobacteria bacterium | reverse complement strand
GTTGCCGTGCGCGATACCGCCCCGCACGCCCTTGCGCCCCGGCGATCGTGGCTCAAGCAGAGCCCGTGCAGCACCGGAGAGGTCATGCCGTTGGTAGGCTCCGGCCGTTCGCGCCCACCGCAGTTTGTGCGGAATAGCATTCTGATATGTCTCGTGACGACATTATCTAACCCTGCTCAACTTTCTAGCGTGACCGGGATCAGGCCGCGCAAGGCGTTTGCCATATAGAGCGCCGACGCGCCCAGCAAATCGTCCTCCGTCAGCACGCACTCGACCGCTCGCCCGGTTTCGAGCAGATGCCGGCGCATCACGCCGGGCAGCAGGCCGCAGTCCAGCGGCGGTGTCAGCAGCTTGCCGCCCCGTTCGACAAACACGTTGCTGCGCGCCCCTTCGCACACTTCGCCGCGACCGTTGAAAAAGATCGCGTCGAAGACCTGCGGGCGTTCGGCGAGCGCCGCCAGCACCCGATCATAGCGGGCGCGGGCGCTGGTCTTGTGGCGCAGCAAATAGTCGCCGGCGTCGAGCCGCTCGTCCGAGAAAACGGCTTTCCATGCCCGGCCGCCATCACCGGGCAAAGACGCCGCAGATATACCGAGTTTGCCGGCATGCGTCAGGCCCAGGCGCACCCGGTGTACGCCGGTCGGCCGGCGCGCCCGCTCGCCTTCCAGCGTTTCGGTAACGGCTGACCTGTCGCAGGCGAAGCCCAAGACCCGCGCCGACCGCCACAATCTGTCCAGATGCAGGTCGAGCAAGGGATACTCGCCGCCCTCCAGACGCAGCGTTTCGATCAGCTCGAAGCCGGGGTCGAAGCCGGTCAGGAATTTCGCCTTCAACAGGCACTCGGCATACTCCCGCGCCGGATCGGCGTCGATCACGATGCCGCTGCCGACGCCCATCGTCGCCATTCCGCGCCCGCCCATTTCTATGGTGCGGATCGCGACGTTGAAGCGGCAATCGCCGCCCGGCGCCAGCCAGCCCAACGACCCGGTGTACCGTCCGCGCGGCCTCGTCTCCAGCTCGGCGATGCGCCGCATCGCCTGAATCTTCGGCGCGCCACTGATCGAGCCGCAGGGAAACAGCGCGCGGAACAGGTCGTACAGCCGCGCCCCGGGCAGTTCGGCCGAGATGCTGGAAACCATCTGCCACAGCCCCGGATACGCCTCCGCCTCGCACAGCGCGTCGACCCGAACCTTGCCGGGCGCCGCCAGGCGGCCGAGATCGTTGCGCAGCAGATCGACGATCATGATGTTTTCGGCGCGTTCCTTTTCCGACGCGAGCAGCGTGGCAACCGCCGCCGCATCGGCGGCGGGCGTCGCGCCGCACGCCGCCGTGCCCTTCATCGGACGGGTAACGACGCGATCGCCGCGCCGCTCGAAAAACAGCTCGGGAGAAAAGGAAAGCAGCGTTTCCTCCGGCGTCGCGATACAACCGCCGTAACGGACTGGCTGGCGCTCGCGCAACCGCGCGTAAAGCGCCAGCGGATGCCCGAAAACCCGGAAATCGAGGGGGAAGGTAAAGTTGATCTGGTAACAATCGCCGTCGCCTATCCACTGGCGGATACGTTCGACCGCCCGCGCGTAGGCGGCAAAATCCGGCGCCTGCAAAAGTTCGGCGAAACCCGACACGCCGCATGCTCCGAACGCTCCAGCCACTCCGGCCGTGCGTTCGCTTTCGGGCAGCAGGGTCAGCCGCGCGGCGAGAAAAGAGGTGATCGCCCGACTTTCCAGCTTCTCGCCTCGCGCAAACACCCACGCGCGCAACGGGGGCTGCGCGCTCGCCGCGCGCGGCGCGACCGGCTCGAAACACGCGCCGAGCGCGTAATCCGCCACCAGCGCCACCCATTCGCCGGCGGCCGATACCGCTTCCACTTGCGCAAAAAAAACGGCCGGGTCGCCGCTGCCGTCGAAGGCGAACGTTTGCCGGTACTCCGTCAGCAGAAGCGCGCCGCCCCCGTCGCCGTCGAACAGCGCGAAA
Organism: Betaproteobacteria bacterium; assembly: GCA_016208425.1. Taxonomy (GTDB): domain Bacteria; phylum Pseudomonadota; class Gammaproteobacteria; order Burkholderiales; family Rhodocyclaceae; genus JACQYA01. Next base: position 16,411 of record JACQYA010000145.1, on the reverse strand, counting down.
CGGTCATCGGGCAAAATCATCGGAGACCGGCGCTAACCGTTGTTGCGTTTCTGCCTCGCCTCTTCCTGCTGCTGCTTGCGCAGCTCGCGGAGGCGGGCATCGACGGCAGACTGCTCGTAAAAATTGCCGTCGCCGGCCTTCTGGGCGAACTGCAACTGCTCGACCGCCGGCCCCAACTGCCCTTGCAGCATGTAGAACTCGGCCTGCGCGCGATGTTGCTGCAAACGTTTGCCGAGCGCCGCGTAGGTCTTGGCTTGCAGGCCGTAGAGCTTGAAATCGGAGAGGGTCAGCTGCAATTGCGATTCGATGAAACGCAAGGCAGGCTCGTACTGGCGGCCGGAATAGAGCGCCTCGGCGTAGCCATAAACCAGCGCCCTGGATTGCGGGTAACGCTGTAGCGCGTCGCGATAGCCAGCCTGCGCCGCCTGCAGATCGCCGGCGGCGACGCGGATTTCTGCGGCGAGCCCGTCGACCATCGCCGACGCGGGTTTCAGCGCCTTCAGCGCATCCATCTCCCGCTGCGCGCCCGCCACGTCCTTGGCCTTGAGCAGCGCATAGCTCAGGCCGTAGCGGGTGGCGGTTTCGGAGGGGGTCTTTTTTTCGCGCAACTGCGTTTCGTATTCTGCGACCATTTCCTTGGCGCTTCCCGCCTGGGTGCGCAACCTGGCGCGCGCGAGCAGGAAATCGAGACTGTTCGGCACCTGCCGATAAGGCGCGTCGTACGCCCGGTTCTGCATGTCGGAGAGGCGTTCGACGGTCATCGGGTGCGAGCGGAGATAGACCGGGGCGTTGTTCTCATACACGCGACCGGCTTTTTGCAGGCGCTCGAAGAAGTCGCCCATGCCGCGCACGTCAAAACCTGATTTTTCCAGCGTTTGATAACCGAAACGATCAGCCTCGCGCTCGAAATCTCGGCTGTACGCGAGCTGTGACTGGATAGTGCCGGCCTGCGCCGAGGCGATGGCGGCGCCGGCCACCTGGGAATTCGCGCGCGCCGCAAGAATGCCGACGGCCATCGCAATCATGCTGGCGATGGTGTTCTGCTTTTCCTTGGCGATCTGGCGCGCCAGATGGTTTTGCGTCACATGCGAAATTTCGTGCGCCATCACGCCCGCCAGCTCGGACTCGGATTGCGCTGTGAGCAGCGTGCCGGTATTGACGCCGATAAAGCCGCCGAACATGGCGAAAGCGTTGACCGTGTGGTCGCGGATGGCGAAGAAGTGGAAGCTGCCGCCGGGGTCGGAGCTGGCGGCCACCAGCCGCGCGCCGAACTGCCGCAGATAGTCGTTGATCTCCTCGTCGTCGACGTAGCTAGGCTCGCGCAGGCGTATCTCGTTCATGATGCTCTCGCCGATCTTCCGCTCGATTTGCGGCGAAAAATCGGCGCGCGCCGATTCGCCCAAATCGGGCAGATCGTCGGCTCGCGCGCCGGGCACCCCGGCAAGCGCGGCTGCGACGGCAAGCGCGAGAAAAATGCGGGCGGTTCGTGTCGGACGGTTCAAGGGTCGATGACCGGTTAGAATGCAGGGTGCTATGATACCCAATTCCCGATCCGGGACATATTTCCAACGGTTTCCAATTGTTACCCGGCCTTGGCGCCCACCCAAATCATGCCCCCCAGCCCACTTACTCATTTCGATGCCGAAGGCCAGGCGCACATGGTCGATGTCGGCGAAAAAGCCGAAACCCGCCGCCAGGCGCGTGCCGCCGGCACCATCCTCATGTTGCCGGAGACGCTGGCGCTGATCCGTAGCGGATCGGCCAAAAAAGGTGACGTGCTGGGGGTGGCGCGCATTGCGGCGATCCAGGGCGCCAAGCGCACGTCCGAACTGATCCCCCTGTGCCACCCGATCGCGCTGACCAAGGTGTCGGTCGAGTTTGAAATCGATGGTGAACACAACGCTGTCCATTGCCTGGCCATCGCCGAGTGCTTCGGGCGTACCGGGGTCGAGATGGAAGCGCTGACCGCCGCCAGCGTCGGGCTGCTCACCGTTTACGATATGTGCAAGGCGGTCGACCGGGGCATGCGCATCGGCGGCGTCCGCCTGCTGGAAAAGCTGGGCGGAAAGTCCGGGCACTGGCTTGCCGACGCCTGACAAGGCGCGAGTGCCCATAAAAAAACCCGCCGCGAGGCGGGTTCCTTTTGCACGCCTGGAAAATCAGGCGCGGCCAATGTTCGATGCTTGCTTGCCCTTCGGGCCCTGCGTCACGTCGAAGGTAACCTTCTCGCCCTCTTTGAGGGTCTTGAATCCGCCCATGGTGATTGCGGAGAAATGCGCGAAGAGATCCTCGCTGCCATCATCCGGCGTGATGAAACCAAAACCTTTGGCGTCGTTGAACCACTTAACTGTACCAGTTGCCATATTGCGACTTCCTTGAAAAGAGACTGAATCCGGGCGAACCCGACTTGCATGTTTGAATCCAGCGACGACCCGAGGAGCAATTCCGGTGAAAGAAATGCATTCGCGCCTGCTTGAACCACAACATCCGTTCTTTGTACGCTAGTTGATACCGGTGCGTCAAGCGTTTTCGGCAACGCGCCGGATTTTCCGCTTCCATGCGTGTGCAATAGGCCAAAGCAGCGTATTTCCGGGCAAAAAACGGGCTACACGGCGGCTCCGAACAACTTGCCGATCCCGTAGGTAACGCCCATCGCGAGCGCTCCCCAGAAGCATACCCGCAAAGCGCCGAGGGCGGCTCCCGCGCCGCCCGCGTGGGCGGCCAGCCAGCCGAGCAGACCCAGGAAGAGGAGCGAAGTGCCGACGACCGATACGGCCAGCGCTTCGGCCGGCGCCAGCAATGCGACCAGCAAAGGCAGAACGGCGCCGAGGGCGAAGCTGGCGGCCGAGGCGAGCGCCGCTTGAACCGGACGGGCGCGATGGGGTTCGGAGATGCCGAGCTCGTCGCGCGCATGCGCGCCCAGCGCGTCGTGCGCCATCAGTTGCAGGGCGACCTGCCGGGCCAGCGCGGAATCGAGGCCTCTGCCGACGTAGATGGCCGCCAGTTCCGCTTGCTCGTGCTCGGCATCGGTCGCCAGTTCGTGCCGCTCGCGCGCCAGGTCGGCTTCTTCGGTATCGGCCTGCGAGCTGACGGAAACGTATTCGCCGGCGGCCATCGACATGGCGCCTGCCACCAGCCCGGCAGCGCCGGCGACGAGTATGCCCGCTTCGCCCGCGCCGGCAGCGGCGACGCCGAGAATCAGGCTGGCGGTCGACAAGATGCCGTCGTTCGCGCCCAACACCGCTGCCCGCAGCCAGCCTATCCGTTCCGAGCGATGAAATTCGGTATGGCGCAATCGGAGCCCGCAAACGGAATAACGGAATTTTTGGGCTTACGCGATCCTGAAACGGCGGGCCAACCCTTCGAGTTCGCCGGCCAGCTCTTTCAGGTTGTGGGCCGCGTCCGAGGTCTGGCCGATGCTGCTGGTGTTTTCCTCGGCGCCCAGGGCGATGCCTTCAACGCGCTGTGAAATCTCCCGCGCCGCGCTCGATTGCTCCTGTAGGGCCAGCGTGATGTCGCCCACCGCCTCGGCGGAAGCCTGCGTCGATCCGCGTATGTCGGTGATCGCATCGCCGGCCCGCCGCGCCAGTTGCACGCCTTCCGAGACGCGCGCGACGCTGGCCTCCATCTCCTGCGCCGCCACGCGCGTGCCGTCCTGAATTTTGACGATCATGCCGGTGATTTCCTGGGTCGATATACCCGTCCGCTCGGCCAGCTTGCGCACTTCGTCGGCGACCACCGCGAAGCCGCGCCCGCTCTCGCCGGCCCTTGCCGCCTCGATGGCCGCGTTGAGCGCCAGCAAATTGGTCTGTTCGGCCACCCCGCGTATGACCTGGACGATGCTGGAGATCTGTGTCGAATAGACCTCCAACTCGCGGATCGCGCCGGCCGCCGCCTCGACCGCGCGCGCGATGGTCGACATTTCGTCCGCCGCCTGATGGATGATCCGCCCGCCTTCCTCGGCCTTCTGGCTCGACAGATCGGACATTTGCCGGGACTCGTTGGCGCGATCCCGCACCTGGTCTACGGAAACCGATAACTCCTCGACCGCTGCCGCCATCCCGGCGGCGGCGTCGGACTGACCCTGGGTCGCCCTTGCGCCGTTCTGCGCCGCCGCCGTCAGATCGCCGGAGGCCTGCGCCACGCGATCGATCTTGTCGACCATGTCGGCAATCATCTCGTGCAGCTTGTTGCGCATGATCGCCAGTTGCACCATGATGTCGCCGATTTCGTCGCGGCGGGTCGTCGACACCGGCCGGGTCAGGTCGCCGCCGTCCGACATGGCCTGCACCGTCTCCTTGGCCTCCCGCAGATAGCGGCCGAGGTAAGCCAGGGTCAAGGCCACGAGCAAAAGCCCCGCCGCAAACGCCACGACCACCGTGACCAGACTCGCCGTCCGTCCGTACTCCGCATCGCGCATCACGCCGTTGGCTGCGGCCTCGGACGATTTCTTGACCTCTGCCGCCTGCTTCAGCAACCGGTCTTTGAGGTCTCGCCAAAGCGGTGTTTCCTCCTTGTTGAGGATGGTCACGGCCTCGCTCTGGCTACCCGCTTTGGCCAGTTCGCGGATGCGCTGCTTGAGCGCCACGTCGGCCGACCATTTGGCCGCCACGTTGTTCAACAGCGCCGCTTCGGCCTCGTCCGGCTGCACCTTGCGCGCCGCCTCCAGCGCTTCGACAAAAGCCTTTTCGGCCGCTTCGAGATTCTGGTATGCCTTGTTGTTGGCCGGGTCAAGAATAATGTTGCGGATCGCCTGTCCGGTTTGCAAGCCTTGCGCGTACATTTCGCCGTAGGCTTGCAGCCGCACCAGGTCGCGCGCCAGATAGCCGGAGAACTGGCTGGAAACCGCGCCCAGATTCCACAGCGCGACGCCGACACCGGCAGCGGCGAGGACGATAGACACCAGGAAGGCGACCCACAGGCGGTGCGAGATCTTCAGCTCGGCCTGCATGCGCCCGAACAAACCGGCCAGGCCGGAAGCGACGACTTGGCCGTCGCGCAAACGTATTCTTTCGCAGCCCTGCATGCGCGCGTAGAGCGCCTGCGCCGCACCGATTTCTTCGCGGCTGGCCTCGGTGCGCACCGAGATGTAGCCCGAAGCGCCGGGCAAAGGCGTGACATAAGCCTTGACCCAATAGTGGTCGCCGTTCTTGCAGCGATTCTTGACGATGCCCATCCACGGCCGCCCTTGCCGGACGGTGGCCCACAGATCGCGGAAGCCCTCGCCAGGCATATCGGGGTGGCGGACAATATTGTGCGGCTGGCCGATCAGCTCGACGCGGCTAAATCCGGAGAGCAAGACAAACGTATCGTTGGCGTGGGTAATCCGGCCTTTGTCGTCTGTGTGGCTGACGATCACCTTGCCATGCGGAAACGGCACTTCGCGTTGCGTCACTGGCTGGTTGTTTTTCATTTTCTCCTCCCAATGAGTGCTTGTTCGAGACGAACCGCCACCAAGGCAACTGCGGCCGCGCACATCGCACCATTATCGTCGGTTCGCTTGCGCCGCGTAAACTCCTTGAGCCGGATCGGCGGCCGGCGACGAGATCCGGCGCCGCTCCCCCGCCCGCCACGCGCTGCCGGCGCGGTGATGCGCCGATCATAAGCAGAAAGTCACACCTTTGTTCACACCCGGCAGAATGTCTGTTTTGTGCGCCACCGCCGGATATGATAGTCTAGATCGTATTTGTCTTTATTCTGAGGCTATCAGGGGTAAGGGCGCTATTGCTTGTTGTCTGTGGAGATCATCAAAGATGAAACAGTGGATAAAAAACAAGATTATGGGGAACAACTCGCCCCTAACCGCCCGTGACAAGAAAAGCCCGCTCGCGGATAATCCCACCGACGAAAAGCCTAACCACCATAAGGCGGACAGCAAGATGGCCGACGCCGGTGGGAGTGGAGGAACCGCGACCCGCATAGAGAAAAAAAGCTCGCTCGCGGATAATCCCACCGAAGAGCAGCCCAACTATAACAAGGCGTGCATCAAGGTAGTCGGCGTCGGAGGCGGCGGGGGGAACGCGATCAATACCATGATCGCCGCAGGGATCAAAGGCGTGGAGTTTATCGCCGCCAATACGGACTTGCAGGCTCTCAACGCCAATCTGGCACCCACGAAGATACAGCTTGGCGACCGGCTGACGAAAGGTTTGGGGGCTGGTGCAAAACCACAAATCGGCCGTGATGCCGCGCAGGAAGATGCGGAGCGGCTGCGGAAAATTCTCAACGGCGCCGATATGGTGTTCGTCACCGCCGGCATGGGTGGTGGCACGGGGACTGGCGGAGCGCCGGTGATCTCGGCTGTCGCCAGAGAGATTGGCGCGCTTACCGTCGGTGTTGTGACCAAGCCCTTTGCCTTCGAAGGGCGCAGACGGATGCAGCAGGCGATTGACGGGATTGACGAGCTCACCAGCGCGGTCGATACGCTGATTACGATTCCGAACGAGCGGCTGTTGTCGGTTGCCGGGGAAGGGGCGACCGCCATGGACGCTTTCACGCTCGCCGACAATGTCTTGCTGAACGCCGTGCGGGGCATCTCCGATTTGGTGGTGGTCAGCGGCTTTATCAACGTTGACTTCGCCGACGTAAAATCGGTCATGCAGAACATGGGCAAGGCCTTGATGTCCACCGGGCAAGCCTCAGGCGAGGACAGGGCAGTCAAGGCTGCGAGGCAGGCGATCTCCAGCCCCTTGCTCGAGGATCAGAGCATAGATGGCGCCACCGGCATCCTGATAAACATCACCGGCGGGCATCAACTGACGTTGGCCGAGATCAGCAAGGCGGCGGCGCTGATCCACGAGGCGGCAGACCCGGACGCGAATATCATATTCGGCTCCGTGATCGACCCCACGCTGGGGGACGAGGTGCGCATAACGGTTATCGGCACGGGCGTCAATTTGGGGAAAGGCAAAGGACATCCCCATCAATCACAGTCTGACAGTAGCGGAGTCGCGGGCAAGGAAGCTCCCGTCAAGGCCGAAGAGGCAAAAAAAAAACAACCCCGTACGATCAGGGCGATCTCCCCTGAAAAAGCAGCGGCAAAAGAAGGGGAAAAAAACCAAGCCTAGAAACCTCATTTCTACCACGAAGGATGAGAACAGCGAGAAGAATGACGACCCATTGCATACACAGGCCGCGCCCCCCCTTTGGTTTGGGGCGAAATGGTGGCAAGCCGTTGAATATCTATACTCGTCTTTGCGTGCTTGGCGGTTGAAATGAGTTTTTTTGGAGCCTGCCAAGCGAGCTTCTGCAATGACAATACGGCATAAGATAATCATTGTCGGCCCGGTCGGTTCCGGCAAAACGACAGCAATCAAAGCCGTGACGAACGATCACTGCCTGGTGACCGATGTCAAGGTGACCGATGTTGCCAGCATTAGAAAGGGGATGACCACCGTCGCCATGGACTTCGGCGTCGTTCCGATCAGCGAGAACGAGGCTATCCACGTTTATGGCGCTCCCGGCCAAGAGCGGTTCGATTTTATGTGGGAGATCATCTCCATAGGCGTTTGCGGCGTGGTTTTGTTGATCGACAACAGCCGCAACTATCCACAACGGGATCTCAAGGCCTTTATTTCCGCTTTTGACAAGCAGATCCAGACGACCCGGTTCATCCTGGGCGTGACGCGCACCGATGTTAAGGACGACCCTCCGCTCGAAGCCTATGCCCAGTGGTTGGGGGAGATGGGCATCAACGCCGAAGTGGTCGGTATCGACCCCCGCGAGAAGGACGACGTTCTCTTCCTGCTCACCCGTCTGCTGGAAGCCGGTGCCGGACATACCAAGGAGCCGTTGTCCGGGCAGCAAAGACCGCGGGTAACCGGGGGGGATGGCGCAGAAAGAGAAATCGACGATGTCGCCTATGACAGCAAAGAAGATCTCCAGTTCGATGAAACGACGCTCGAAGCGGCCTCTAACCTGAAAGGGGTTACCGGCGTTTCCCTGACGAACGGGATGGGCGAGTTGGTGCGATCCACGATCGACGATGAATCCCTCAATGGATTTATCGCGTTTCTGTCCGGTCTATCGCCGACACTCGAAGAAGCCAGCGGGATGGGCCGGATCAAGAGGGTCACGCTCAAAAGCCCGTGTGACGAAAGCCTCACCGTTTTTATGGGTTCCGGGGGACGTGCGCTCGGGTTGCGTTCCGAGCGCAGCCTTTCCGTGCCGCTGCTAGGGGAGCAAGTCGAGGGGCTGATGCAATGGATCAAACGATAGAAGGGGTGCTCGCGCAGTTGACGGCCTTGAAGGGCGTCAACCATGCCGGTGTTTATTCGGAGAGACACGGTCTCTTTTCGACCCTGCCAGCGAACCAGCAGGCCGGGACCGGAAATGCGGCCAGGATGATCGGGCAGATCTTCGCCGCACTGAGATCCATCGACCTGGCGCACAACGAGGTTTATGTGGAGTTCGATGACATACTGATCGCCGCCTACGAGATCCCCGACTCCATTCTGGTGTTGTTATCGACGGAAAGAAGGATCAATTTTCCGATGGTGGGGATGGGGGTCAAGAGCGTAGCAGCGAAGATTAGGGAGCTGTTGGCGAAGCCGGCGAAGATCCACGATGCCGCAACCCTGGCGGCTCTGTTGCGGCCGGTCGAGGCCACCCCTCCATGATCTGCCGGCCTCGCCTCGCGTCTTTGCGGTCGTCCGAAACAGCCGACCCGCGTCCGGCCGAGGCTGATCCCCGCAAGAGCACCCGACAGCACCGCCAAAAGAGCGTATTTCGCGGTCTTTACCCTTCCTGAATTTTTCGGTCCGCCCCTGAAAATTTCGTTGTCGCCGTTCCCTCGCCCGCCACGCGCCGGATCGCCTGCCGGGCTTCGGCCGGGAGCACCAGTTCGGCGTGCGCCAACGGTGCGGCGATGCGCCGATCGAAATGCAGCAAGCCGGTTTCATCCTCCTGTAAGAAACCCGTTTCGATCATATTGGCGATCAGCGCCGAAAACAGCGATTTCTCGGAGAATTCCGGGATATTCGGTTCGTAGAGCAGCGAGAGGCGTTGCGCTACCAGATGACAGTCGCGCTCCAGGGTACGGCGTGACAAGTTGCCCGATCCGCGCTGTTGCAGCAAGGCCAGCGTGAGAAAATGGCGCGCCAGCGTCGGCCGCACGGTTTCACCGAGCAGGCGCAGTTCGGCGAACTCCCGGCTGTTCGGCTCGGGTGCCAGCAGTTCCGAACCGGCCGCGCGGTGCAGTAGGCCGCGCGCCAGAAGCACCCCGATTACCGCGTCCACGGCCGCCGGCAAGGTGGTCGACGTCCACGGCAGAAACAGCTCCGCCCCCATCAACCCGTAGATGCCGCTGACCGCTTCGCCGACCAGAGAGCCGTCGAGCGCCCTGTTCTGGCTGAGCAGGCAGGCGATCAGCGACGGCAGCGCGAAGAGATGCAGCACGTTATTGCGGAAATAGGCGAGCAACGGCGCTTGGCCTTCGGGCACGCAAATCATGTCGCCCAGCGGGTGCGCCAAGCGCTCTACGACGCCCAGTCGCTCGGTGTAAGCGACGATCTGTCCGGCGTCCAGCGCACACGGCACCGTCGCGGGAGAATAAGGCGCTCCGCCCGCCAGCGCCCGGTAGTGTCCGAGCAGCCGGTACAGCGCCTGCTCGTCCGCCGTCTGCCGGGGCGTGGCGAGCAAGGCCAGGGCGATCAGGTTGACCGGATTGACGACCGCCGCCCGGTTGATGCGCCCGGCCAGCTCGATGGCGGCGCAGCGCGTCGCGTCGCGCGGCCAGTCGGCCGGGGTGTCGGCCGACTCCGCGAACCAGCCCGGACGATAGGCGTCGAGAAAGTCGGCCAGCGCCAGCGGTTCTCCAAAGTTGACATGCGCTTTGCCGAAAACCCGCTTGATGCGGCGCACGCTTTGCAGCAAGTCCCACAGCGATTCGCGTTTTTTCGGCTTGCCGGCCAGTTCGGCCAGATAAGTGCGGCCTTCCATCACCTTTTCGTAACCGATATAGACGGGAACGAAAACCAGCGGCCGCGCGTGCTCGCGGACGAAGCTGCTCACCGTCATGCCCAGGATACCCGCCTTGGGCATCAGCGTGCGCCCGCTACGGCTGCGCCCGCCCTCGATAAAATACTCCAGCGGGAAACCGCGCGTCAGCATCAGGTGCAGATATTCGTGGAAAACGGCCGCATACAAAGGTTCGCCCTTGAAGCTGCGGCGCAGGAAAAACGCGCCGCAGCGCCGCAGCAACGCGCCGATGACCGGCATGTCGAGATTGGCGCCGGCGGCGATGTGCGGCGGCGTCAGCCCGTTGCGATAGATGATGTAGGAAAGCAGCAGATAGTCGATATGGCTGCGATGGCAAGGCACGTAAACAATCCCCTGGCCGGACGCGATGCGGGTGACCACATCGAAGTTGTACACCTCGACGCCGTCGTAAAGATGCGTCCACAACCAGGTGAGGAACAGCTCCATCGCGCGCACGACGCCGTAGGAGTAATCCGAGGCGATTTCCAGAGCGAAGCGGCGGGCGCGCGACTCGGCCTCGCCGATGGAAATGTTGTGGCCGGCCGACTCGGCGGCCATTGCCGAACGTACCGGCGATGCCGCCAACAACGTTTCCACCTGCGTGTTGCGGTGTGAGAGATCCGGCCCGATCGCCATTTCGCGCTGCCGGCGAAAATGTACGCGCAGCACGCGCGACAGCTTGCGCGATGCCTGCGCTTCGGCAAGCCCGCCCTGCAACAGTTCGCGCAGCGAGAGCGGCGGGTTGAAACGCACCAGCACATGACGGCCGTTCAGCAAAATGCTCAACAACTGGCGCAAGCGCCCCGGCGCTTGCCAGGTCTCGGAAAACAGCGCGCGGAGAATCGAATCCTGCTTGTCCGGGCTGCGCCCCCAGAGAATCACGACCGGCACGAGCTGCACGTCGACCGAGACATCGGCCACCGCCTCGCGCACCAGACACGACATCAACGGCGATGGGCTGTAACGCTCCCGGGCAGTATCGGTCAAACCCCGGCCGCGCATAAGAAAGAAGAAGGATTGCCGGGAATGCGCGCGGCCGGCGCGCAGCGCCGCGTCGGCCGGAGGCAGGCCGGCGCGGCGCGATTCCTCCAGCAGCACCAGCAGGTTGGAGAAGTGCTGGTCTTGCAACACGTAACACACCGGTTTTCCCGGCGCCAGCCCCAATTCCTGCGGCCGCCCCGGAAAAACCGTAGTGCGTATCCAGGAGTACAGCACCCGGCGGGCGAGGCGTGTCCACCAGCCCGAAATATCGGCCACGCGGCTAACCGTGCCGGTCATCGAGGCGCCCCGCGTTCACGGCGCCCCGTCACTCCTCTTCGACGCGTACACTCTTGTGCTGTGCCGCCAGTTGCTGCTGCGTGAACGGCGGCACCTGGGCGTAATGCGAAAACGCGATGCTGTAGGCACCCTGTCCGCCGGTCAGCGATTTCAGGCGCGACTGGTAGCCGTCGAGTTCGGCCAGCGGCGCCTGGCCGGTGATGGCCATAGCGCCCGCGCCGCGCGCCTCGGTTCCGGTGACATGCCCGCGCTTGCTGGCGAGGTCGCCGGTGAGGTCGCCGACGAAGGCTTCCGGCACCAGCACCTCGATATCGACCATCGGTTCGAGCACGATCGGGCTGGCGGCGCGGATGGCTTCGACCGTCGCCTTGCGTCCCGCAGCGGTGAAGGCCACTTCCTTGCCGTCGACCGAATGCGACTTGCCGTCATAGACGATGACGCGCAGATCGTGCACCGGGAAGCCGGCAATCACGCCTTCGTCGAGCGCCTGGCGCACGCCTTTTTCGACCGCTTGCATGAAGACGCCCGGAATCGCGCCGCCCTTGACGATGTCGACAAACTCGAAGCCGGCGCCGCGCGACAAGGGTTCGATGCGCAACGCCACCTCGCCGAACTGCCCGGCGCCGCCGCTCTGTTTCTTGTGCCGGCAATGGCCTTCGGCATTGCCGGTGATCGTTTCGCGATAGGCGATCTGCGGCGGCCTGATATCGAGTTCAAGCTTGTACTGCTGCGCCATGCGCGCCATTTTTGCGCGCAGGTGCATCTCGCCCAAGCCGCGAATCACCGTCTCGTTGGTCGTCGGGTGGCGTTCTACCTTGAAGCAGGGATCTTCCAGTTCCAGCTTGTGCAATACATCGAACAGGCGCTGCTCGTCGCCCTTGCGCCGGGTTTCGACCGCAAGACCCTGCATCGGCACGGGAAATTCGAGCGGCTTCAGGTGGATATGATCCTCGTCGTGCGAGTCGTGCAGCACGCAGTCGAATTCGATCTCGTCGACCTTGGCCACGGCGCCGATGTCGCCCGGCACCAGCGCATCGACCTCGACATAATCCTTACCCTGCAGGCGGTAGAGGTGCCCGGCCTTGAACGGCCGCCGACCGTCGCCGACGAGCAGCGGCGAATCCTTGCGCACCGTGCCCTGATGGACGCGGAAGACGCCCAGCTTGCCGATGAACGGATCGCTCACCACCTTGAAGACATGCGCCAGGACGTGCTTGTCCGCGTCCGGCTCGGCGTTGAACGCCTCGCTCTCGCCATCCGGCTCGCCACGGTAGAACGGCGGCGGGTTGCCTTCGGTCGGGTTGGGCGCCAGTTTCGCCAGCGCGTCGAGCAGTTGCGGAACGCCGGCTCCCGTTCTGGCCGAAACGAAGAGGATGGGAATCAGATGCCCGGCACGCAGAGCCTTCTCGAACGGCGCGTGCATTTCTTCCGGGCTGGGATCGGCGCCGTCCTCCAGGTAACGCGCCAGCAGATCCTCGTCTTCCTCGACGATCTGGTCGATCAGCGCCCGGTGTGCCGCCGCCACCGACTCGAAATCGCTCTCGCCGCTATCGTGGCCGAGCAACTCGACGACATCCTGCCGTTCGTGCGCCGGCAGGTCGAGCAGCATGCACTCGCGGCCAAACCTTTCCCGTATCTCGCCGACCAGCCCCGGCAAATCGACGTTGTCGGCGTCGATCTTGTTGATGACGATCATCCGGCACAGCCCGCGCGCCGCCGCCAGCTTCATCATGCGCTCGGTCGACAGCTCGATGCCGGTCTGCGCGTTGACCACGACTAGCGCGGTATCGACCGCCGCCAGCGCGCCAATCGCCTGCCCCGCGAAATCGGGGTAACCCGGCGTGTCGATCAGGTGCACCTGCGCGCCCTGCCAGCCGAAGCCGACCAGCGCGGAATTGAGAGAGTGTCCGAACTCCTTTTCCTGCGGGTCGAAATCGCAAACGGTGTTCCCCTTCTCGACCGCGCCCCGGCTGTCGATGGCGCCGGCCGCCGCGAGCAGCGTTTCGGCGAGGGTGGTCTTGCCGGCCGCGCCGTGCCCGACGAGAGCGGCGGTACGAATATTGACGGTGGCATTCTGGCTCATGCTTGTCTCCAGTGATTTCAAAGACGCTCTCCGCAGGAGCCAAACCGAAAGGCGCCCCCGAAAAAGCAGCTAAACGCTAATAAGGACAGCTTGGAATTCTACACTTGGCCGCCGGCCAGCGGTTTGCCGGCGCCGTGCCCCCGGAAAGGAACCGCTGCCTAGCCGATAAAACGGCTGTTCGTCGCCCCCGTCTCAGGAGAAAAGTTACCCGGCGAGGAAACGTAAAACCTTGCTGACGACACCATGAACTCCGGGTTGTTTTATGAAATAACTGCGCAGACTGTCGAAGAATATATCACCCGAACACCGGCGCACTTGTTGCGGCAAACGGGGGGCTGCCTCCGATATCAAGCGGGGTTCCGGCCGAGGCAGCCGGCCTCGAGCATGCTCCACTGCTGCGCCCACTTGTCCAGAGGTTGCCTGGCGAAGCTGCTCTTCACGTATTGCTGCCAGCGCCCGATGGCGTAGCAGAGCAGGACATTCGCCAGCGCCGGGAAGTCGGCATCGACCGACACGCCGTCCTGTGTCGCGGCAACGCGCAACGCCTGTTTCAGCGCCGCCTCGATGCGGTCGAGCAACTGGTTGATGCGCGCCTGCAAACGCTCGTTTTCATTGACCAGCGCGTCGCCGATCAGCACCTTGGTCATGCCCCGGTTGCGCTGCGCGAACCCGAGCAGCAGCGCGACGATGTGCTCGACTTGGCGCAAGCCCTCGTCTTCTTCCGTAGCAATCTGGTTGATGACGCCGAACAAGGACGATTCGATGAATTCGATGAGGCTCTCGAACATCTGTGCCTTGCTGGCGAAATGCCGGTAGAGCGCGGCTTCCGAGCATTCCAGACGCGCCGCCAGGGCGGCCGTGGTGATCTTCTCGCCTTTCGGGTTTTCCAGCATGGCGGCCAGTGTCTGAAGGATTTGGTGCTTGCGTTCGCCCGGCTTGGCCATGCTTTTATCCCTGTCGTTTCGATGTCGCCGAGATTATAGCCGGCGCAGTTGTCGCGGCAAGTCGAGCACGGTTTGCAACCTTACGTCCACATACGAAGGCTGGCGTCCACCGGCGCTCACCCACACCGTTTTCATTCCCAGCCGTTTGGCGGTTTTCAGATTCGGCAGGCTGTCCTCGACCATGATGCAGCGGCGCGGAGCCAGCCGTTCGGCGCGCAACAGGTGGCGAAAACCGCCGACCGCCGGTTTGGGCTGAAAGCGGAACCGCTCGACCGAATAGACTGCGTCGAAGCAACCGGCGATCCGGGTCAGCTCCAGCACCGCTTCGGTGTAATGCAGCGGTGCGTTGGAGAAGACGATCTTGCGGCCGGGAAGCCGCTTCAGCATCGCCCTGACGCCGCGCTCGAAAACCACCATGCGTTGCAGATCGGGAAACTGGTGCGTGTGCCAGAGAAAATGCCGGGGGTCGGTTCCGTGGTGGCGCATCAGACCAAGCAGCGTTGCTCCGTAACGCTGCCAGTAGTCCTGCCGGATGCGCGTCGCTTCCGTTTCGTCCACGCCCAGATGGTCGCGGATATACGCCATCATCGAGCGGTTGATATGCGGGAAAATGTGCGGCGTGGCGTCGTGCAGCGTGTTGTCGAGGTCGAACAGCCAGGTTTTCTGACCGATCCGCGAACGTTCCGGCATCAGTGGCTCTTAATCATCGTTCCAACGCCGTGGTCGGTCAGAATTTCCAGCAGCAGCGCGTGCTCGACCCGACCGTCGATGATGTGCACGCTCTTCACGCCATTGCGCGCCGCATCGAGCGCCGAACCGATCTTCGGCAGCATGCCGCCGGACAAGGTGCCGTCCTCGACCATCTCGTCGATCTGCTTGGGGGTGATGCCGGTAATCAGGTTGCCGGCCTGATCGAGCACGCCGGGGGTATTGGTGAGCAGCACCAGTTTTTCGGCTTTCAGCACTTCGGCGATCTTGCCGGCGACCACGTCGGCGTTGATGTTGTAGGTTTCCCCGTCCTTGCCGACGCCCACCGGCGCAATCACCGGGATGAAGCCTCCGGTCTCCAGATGGCCGATCAGCGACGGGTCGATCTGCACGATGTCGCCGACCTGGCCGACATCGATCGATTCTTCGGGCTTGTCCTTGTTGGGCAGCAGCAGCTTGCGCGCGCGGATGAAGCTACCGTCCTTGCCGGTCAGACCCACCGCCTTGCCGCCGGCGTGGTTGATAAGGTTGACCACATCCTTGTTCACCTGGCCGCCGAGCACCATCTCGACGATCTCCATCGTCTCGGCGTCGGTCACCCGCATGCCCTGGATGAATTCACCCTTCTTGCCGACGCGCGCCAGCAGGTTCTCGATCTGCGGCCCGCCGCCGTGGACGACCACCACGTTCATGCCGACCAGCTTGAGCAGCACGACATCGCGCGCGAAACACTGCTTAAGGTTTTCGTCGGTCATCGCGTTGCCGCCGTACTTGACGACGATGGTGCGGCCGTGGAAACGTTTGATGTACGGCAGCGCCTCGGCAAGTATCGCCGCTTCGGCGGAGGGGGAAATGGTTGGGGTGGTCATGGCGGGAATCCTTGATGGGGCGGGTTATCTGGTGTCGGGATCAGGCAAGGAATTTTACTCGTCGCCGGGGTCGAAAAGGCAAGCAAATGGGTTTCGGGCACGTGCCCGGTTGCCACCCGCTTTCCCCCGATTCGCTTTACTGAGGTAGGCCGGAAAAAACAGAGTCCGGCGGATCGTGTCATTCAACGGTTTGGAAGACAAGGATAGAACGTTTACCGAAAGGGATTGACACGCCGGAATTCCGGGCGGAAGCGGTCAAGCCGGTTGCGGCGGAAAGGCTATCGGCCGATCGGGCGGCGAAGCGGCGGCCGGTGCCGGAGCGCGGCCCGGGCAACCGGGCACGGTCGGCGCGGGCAGGCAAAGGCCGGCGGCGGCCGGACGAGAACCTGAACTGGCGCGCGCGAGGAACTGGCAGAAGCGAAACGGGGGCGCGGCCCGCCAAAAAAATGTGCGGCGCATTCCGCGGAGGAATCGCGGCGGAATACGGCCGGATCGAAGAGTTGCGGCACCGGCACCCGGTGGCGGCGGCATGTCGCATGCCCGACGTATCG
>JACQYA010000140.1 GCA_016208425.1 Betaproteobacteria bacterium | reverse complement strand
CGCCAGCTGAAAACGATTCGTCATCGATCGGAGCGGGGCGGGTTTACAGCAGATTTCGGACTTGACTCATCTTGAGCTCGTCAAGCGAAGCAACACGGATATGACGCAAGAAGGTGCGCGCCATTTTCGAGAAAGCACACTCGATCAGATTCAGCCAGGAACCATGCTTGGGCGTGTGAACATATTCGAAGCGACCGGGACGCGTGGCGAGGAAGGCCATGGTCTTCTTCGATATGTGCGACGAGTGATTGTCGAGAACCGCCCGGATGATGGCCTCCGGCGGATAGTAGGCGTCAATCTCCTCGAGCAGCCCGGTGAACTTGACGCTGCGGTGCCGATCCTCGGCATGGGCAAAAATGTGACCCGAGCGGAGATCGATGCCGGCCAGTATGGACACGGTGCCGCGCCGGACACACTCGTGGTCGCGCCCCACGGCCGCGGCTTTCCCCGGGGTCGGTGGCAAATCTGGCGCGGTCAGTCCAAGCGCCCGCACACCAGGTTTTTCATCGACACTGACCGTGTAGATCGGGTTCGGCCGCCCATCGTGGACGGCGCCCAGGTGTAAATGGAAACGTCCCGATAGACCAGCAGAACATCCTGCATCTTGCGGTCGAATTCAGGATCGCGCCGCTCAAGGTAATAGCGGATCTTGTGCGGTTTGATGTCATGCTCGTTCAGGATTCGCCAAACGGTGCTTTTGCCAGCCTGCGCCAGACGCGGATGACCCGCCTCTATGGCGCCTTCGGAAACAAACCGTGCCAGCGCAGAAATCGACCACAGCTCGGCCGTCAGCCCATGATTTTTCGGCTTGGTGCAGGCAATGTTAACTACCCAAGCTTTGGCCTCGCGGGTTATTTCTGGTTCATGCGGACGGTGGCAGGCGTCCTTCAGCCCGGCGCCCACCCCAGCCGCCAAGGCCTTGTCGATGCACCTGTAGATCATCGGGCGCCCGACCCCATTTCGACGCATCAGGTCGCTGATCGACGCCCCATCCGCGTAGCCAAGCAGAACCTTGACGCGCTCCACCTCGCGAATTGGCGCTGTCCTCGATCACGCAAGTTCCGTGAGCATCGTTCTTTGCTCACCCGTCAACACCCGTGCCGCCCGCTTTGTCTTTCTGGCCATGATCACTCCCGTCAAGAGCTGCGAAAGGGTTGTGATCATTATAGGCTATATTGTAATAGTATTGATGGAACGTACTGCTAGCACTAGGTCGGTCATATCGGCGTTGCCGTTCCCTTCGTATCGCATCAACGTTTCTTCGTGAACGCCTGCCACGCGCGCGGGGGTAGGATGCTCAGTAGTTACCAAACAAGGTCATATAGCCAATACTTCCAAAGCATCTTTCGTCGATTGCCCGATATGTGCGATTTCTTCGTCGCTGACAACATAAGGTGGCATCAAGTAGACCGTGTTGCCGATCGGGCGGATCAGCGCTCCCCGATCCAGTGCCGCCCGGTAGAAACGGCGGGAGAAAGCAGGGTCGGCGGTCGCTACGTCGAAGGCGAGGATCATGCCGCGCTGTCGCAGGTGGCGCACTTGCGGGTGGTCGGCTAGCGGGGCGAGGGCTGCGGCGAGTTTGGTGGCGCGAGCCCGGTTGGCTGCGAGCACATTGTCCGATTCAAAAATATCGAGCGTCGCCAGTGCGGCGCGGCAGGCTAGCGCGTTGCCGGTGTAGGAGTGTGAGTGCAGGAAGCCGCGCGCGGTGGCGTCGTCGTAAAAAGTCTCGTACACGGCGTCGGTGGTGAGAACGACAGAGAGCGGCAGGTAGCCGCCGGAGATGCCTTTCGAGAGACAGAGAAAATCCGGTTGGATGCCTGACTGCTCGTGCGCGAAAAAAGTGCCGGTGCGGCCGCAGCCGACGGCGATTTCGTCGCAGATCAGGTGTGTTTCGTAGCGGTCGCACAGGGCGCGGGCGAGGCGCAGGTATTCGGGGTCATACATTGCCATGCCGCTGGCGCACTGGACAAGCGGTTCGACGATCAGCGCGGCGATCTGAGCGTGATGCTGTTCGAGGTGGTATTCCAGCGCGGCGGCGGCGCGGCGGGCAACATCGGCCGGCGTTTCGCCTCCGTGCGCCCGGCGGGCGTCGGGCGTCGGTACGGTGGCCGCTGCGCGGATCAAGGGTGCGTAGGCATCCTTGAACAAGGCGACATCCGTGACTGCCAGCGCACCGACGGTTTCGCCGTGATAACTGCCTTCCAGGCAGAGAAACCGGTTTTTTTTGCTTCGGCCACGGTTGCGCCAGGAGTGGAACGACATCTTGAGCGCGATTTCCGTCGCCGAGGCGCCGTCGGAAGCGTAGAAACAATGGCCGAGCGCGCCGCCCGTGAGCCCGGACAGCCGTTCTGACAGCTCGACCACCGGGCGATGTGTGAAGCCGGCCAGGATGACGTGTTCGAGCTCGTCGAGCTGTTCGCGCAACGCCGCGTTGATGCGCGGATTGCCGTGGCCGAAGAGATTGACCCACCACGAGCTGATGGCGTCCAGGTAGCGCTTGCCATCGAAGTCGTAGAGCCAGACGCCCCGGCCTCCGGCGATAGGGATCAGCGGCAACTCGCCGCTGGCGTGCTGCCGCATTTGCGTGCACGGGTGCCAGACGGCGGCGAGGCTGCGTTGTAGCAGGTCGCTGTTGCTCATCGCCCGCCGTTTAATGCAGTGTCTGCGATGGCGTATCGGCCTGTTCCGGCATTTCGGCGTGTACCGCGTCGCCTTCGATGTTGGCGAAGAGCGGCGCCCCGCAATCGTCGCAGAACTCGAACGGAAACTGCTGGTCGAGAGAAACGATTTCCTTGATTCCCGATTCGCGAAGAACGGCTTCGATCTCGCCGGAGATGTCGGTGTTTTCGTCTTCGACGCCGAGCAGCGGCCAGACGACGCCGTGGTAAACCAGGTCGCTGTCGCGCGGGCCGAAACCGATGCGGTACTCCTCCAGGCGCTTGTCGTAGAAACCGCCAACGATCGCGCGCAGGCTGTCGGACGGCTGCCCGAGCGTGGTTTGCAGGAAAGCCACCGAGGCGCGCAGGGAATAGGGGCGCGAGGCGCTGTCGGCAAACCTGCACGCCGCGTGGTAGGAGTCGGCGAGCAGCGGCTGGTAGGCGCAGCCGGTGAGCAGGGGTTCAAAGTTCGGGCCGCCCTGCTTCACCCATTCCTTGAGCGCGCTTTCGCGCGTGCCGCCGTCGGCCTCGTTCCAGCGAAAAAGCGGCATGCTGCGCCGCACGGCGATGGCGCCGACGACGTAGCGTGTGTCGGAAAGGAACGGGTTGGTTTCCGGCATCGCCGTGACGTCGACGGCAAGATCCGATCCGCCGAGCGCTGCAGCGCCGAGTTTCCGCATCAGTTGCCAGGTGTCGACAAAGGTGCGCGGCAGTTGGTCGGGGCTGTAGAGGTAATCGGCCAGAGCCAGTTGCGCGCCGGCGGCAAAGACATGCGCGCCGAGATGCACCTTCAGCGTCTGTGTGATGCTTTTCGGGATGGTTCCGGCCGGAATCGAATAGCGCGACCAGGCCAGCAAGGGGACGTTGAACAGCAGGATGTCATAGTCTTGCCCCTGGTGGGACACGACGCAGGATTCGGCGCGCGCTTCGATCATGTCGGCGAGGTCGTCGTAGGCCGAGGAATGCGTGTCGAAGAGGCGGTCGAGCGCGCCGTTCAGATCGTCTTCGGCGCCGTCGTGCAGCAGCCGGTCGACCACCTCGGCAAGGTGCGTTTCCCAGAAGGTGTCTTCCAGCTTGCTGCCGGATTCGGCGAGGCCAGTGGCCAGACGGCTTATCTCGGTCGCGTCGACCGAGATGCGTTTGCGCGAGGTGAAGCGGGTGCGTTTCATGGTGTGGCCCGATGCGGATCAATCCGCTATTGTACCAAGCCGGCGCACGTCAGGCGCTGCCATCGGCCTCCAGAGCGGCGATGACTTCGCCGGTAACGCGGTAAGACTTGCCGCGAAACAGCGCGATTACCTTGCCGGAGGCGTCGCGTATTGTCGTGTCGTAAACGCCGGTGCGTCCGGTGAGCGAACGCTCTTCGCATTCCGCTTCAAGCCTCTCGCCGATCTGCGCAGGGGCGAGGAAGTCGATCTGGCAGGCCGATGCCACGGTATTTTTGTTGTAGCTGTTGCAGGCGTAGGCGAAGGCCGAATCGGCCAGCGTGAAGAGAATGCCGCCGTGGCAGATGCGGTGGCTGTTCGCCATTTCCGCGCCGACGACCATGGCGACGCGGGCGTAGCCGGGGCGGACGGCGATCACGCGCAGGCCGAGCAGATGGCTGGCCGCGTCGCGGCGGAACATGGCTTCGGCAGTCTGCTCGGCGAGCGCATCGGCGGATGCCGGATCGGCCGCGCCGGTATCGTGATGGTTCATGAAATGTCTTTCCTGAGAAAAACCCGAGTCCGGCGATTTTCGCAGAAGCCGGCCGCCGGGGCTGCTAGAATCTTCGTCTTTCTGCGCCGGCTGTTAAATTCCGGCGCTCGCGGCAACCCGACAATACGACCATGATCCCGCAGATTCGCGCCCGCATCGAAGATTTCAGGCAGCAACGCCGGCTGCGCGCCAACTCGTTGATCGTTTCCGTGTTCGGCGACATGGTCGTGCCACGGGGTGGGCGGATCTGGCTGGGCAGCCTGATCCGTCTGCTCGAACCGCTCGGGTTGAACGAACGCCTGGTGCGCACGTCGGTGTTTCGTTTGAGCAAAGAAGAGTGGTTGCGCACCGAAGCGCTGGGCCGGCGCAGCGACTATCTGTTGACCGCTTCGGGGCGGCGCCGTTTCGACGATGCGTCCCGGCATATTTACGCCCCGCATGCACCGTTGTGGGATCGTCGCTGGCGTTTGATTCTCGGAGTCGGTCAACTCGGGCAAAAGGATCGCGAAACCTTGCGTCGCGCCTTGTTCTGGCAAGGTTTCGGGGTGTTGGGCGGAGACTGTTTCGTGCATCCGGGAGCCGATCTTGCGCTGGCTTTCGATGCTCTGGAGGCCGACGGGCTGGGCGGTCTATTGGGCGGGCTGATGCCGTTGCTGGCGGCCGATCCGCGCCTGGGCAATACCGCCAGCAGCGCCGATCTGGTCGCCCGCGCCTGGAACCTGGACGAGCTGGCCGAGTCTTACAGACAGTTTGTGGCGGCGTACATGCCGTCGCTCGACGGGCTGCGGCGCGATCGCGGCGCCGTGTTCGACGACCAGGATGCCTTTTTGATGCGGCTGCTGCTGATCCACGACTACCGTCGTTTGCTGCTGCGCGACCCCGAGTTGCCCGATGTCCTGCTGCCGGCCGGCTGGCCTGGGCAAACGGCCCGCGTGCTGTGCAAGGAGCTCTACCGCCGCTTGCTGGCATCTTCCGAACGCCATCTGGACTGCTATTTTTCGACCGCCGACGGCAAATGCCCTCCGTTCGACGCCGACTTCGACGACCGGTTTTCTGAAGGCGATACGCTGGCGGGTGGGGTGCCGTAGCTTCTGTAGCTGTTTACCGGGGATTTTTCGGAGGCTTTTTTTCCGGTTTTGTCGGTTTTACCGGATGGTTTGCCACTTTTCCAAGTTTGGGCGCTTGTTTCGCGACCGGGCGAGCATTTTTCTGTTTCGCCGTTTTCTCGGCTCTTCCGGCGGACTTGCCCTTGCTTGATGGCGCGCGCACCGGGTCGGCGCTCGGCAGGCGAGGTTGTTCGGCCAGTGCGGCCATGTCCGCCGTTCCCTGGTTGTCGCGCCCGGCGACCAGCAGAGTGAAGCCGGGCGCCACTTTGATACGCCCCTGAATCCCGTTGACAGCCTTCAGGTTGGCTACGGTCATACCGAACCGGGGGGCGACTTTTTCCAGCTTGTCGCCGGCCCGGAAGGTGTAGGGTTGCCAGTTGGAGAGCGGTTTGTCGCTGTCTTGATGGCTTTCCAAGTTGTTCATGAAGGTTCCGACCTTATCGGTCGGGATCACGAGCGGCGTTTCGGATTTGATGACCGGCCGGTTGTGTGCCGGGTTGAGGGCGACAAAATCTTCGACCGGCATTTCCGCCAGTTTGGCCGCAACCTTGACGTCGATCGTGGCCGGGCTGCCGACAGTGCTGAAATAGGGACGGTTGGGCACTGGCGCCAGCCCGAGTTCGGCGAGCAGTTTCGGGTTGCCGAAAATATTTTTCAGCGCTTGCAGTTTGGGGACGTAGTTTTTTGTCTCGTTGGGCATTTTCAGGCTCAAATAGTCGGCCGGCTGACCGTGCGCCTTGTTCTTGGCGATCGCGCGGCCGACGGAGCCTTCTCCCCAGTTGTATGAAGCCAGCGCCAGATGCCAGTCGCCATGCATCTCGTAGATCGTTTCCAGGTAGTCGAGCGCGGCCGCCGTCGAGGCCACGATGTCGCGACGTTGATCCATCCACCAGTTTTGTTCCAGCTTGAAATTTTTGCCCGTCGACGGGATGAACTGCCACAGGCCGGAGGCGCGGGCGCGCGAATAGGCCATCGGGTTGTAGGCGCTCTCGACCATGGGCAGGAGCGCCAGTTCGGTCGGCATGCCGCGCTTGTTCAGTTCTTCGAGGATGTGGTAGAGGTAGAGGCCGCTGCGGTCGACCATGCGCCGCAGGTAGTCGGGGCGGTTCATGTACCATTGCTGGTGGTAAAGAACGAGGTCGCTGTTGATGTTGGGCATCGAGAAGCCGTTGCGCAAGCGCTCGAAAAGGTCGCCCGGATCGGTCGTCAGATCGATGGTGCCAAGTAGCTGCAGCGGCGCCGCGACTTCGATCCGCGCCAGCGCTTCGCCCTCGAATATCGCGTCAGGCAGCGAAGCGGGAGCGGTGTCTGTAGAACGGTCGCCGTGTAGCGATATTTCCTGAGCGGGGGAGGAGGGGTTGTCGGAACCCTGGGCCGGAGCGTTTGCGCAGCCTAGCGCGAGAGCTGCTGCCAGTGCGATTCGTAGCGTCATCCGTAATTCCTGTGCTGGTCAGTCGGAGGGCGGGGCTGTAGTCCCGCAAACCCAAGGATCGCCTAGTCGATTGGTCAGACCGGAACCGGGCGATTATAACGCAGCGCCCACCGTTTCGATGCTTCGCGGAAGATCGGAGATCCTGTGCGGTTATTTGGGCGTCACCCGGATTGTCCGGTTCTTTCTCATCTTGCCGATAACGTGCATCTCGCAGGGTTTGCAGTCGAAGCGCAAGGTCAGCTTTTCATCGCCGTTCATCAGGGTCATCGGGTCTGGGCGGAGCCCCTTGACCTGTTTGGGGCAGAGATTGAAGCTGAAACGCAGGCAATGCTTTGTAATCATCAGCGAGACTTCGCCTTTTTCCCGGTTCGCTTCGTATGCCGGATCGATCAGGCGGACGCCATGTCTGGCGTAGAAAGCGCGTGCCTTTTCGTTGAAGACGTTGCCCAGGTAGGTGAGCGCATTCTCGGGATACGGGGCGGGCGGTTCGGCTGCCGGTTTGCGCGGCGGGCGCCGGTAGGCGGCCCGGCGGGCTGCGTCCAGCGCTTCGACCGCTTCGCGGCGTAACGCATTCAACGCGGAAACCGGCAGGAAGCAGGGGGACGAGAGGTCGAGGTCGACGAGTTCCGCCACGTAGTCGGTGTTGCCCAGCTTGCCCAGATGCTCGCGCAGCGTATTCGTCGCGCGTTCGGCGTTGCGGGCGATTTCCCTGGTGCAGGAGAGCCGGGCCGCGCAGACGCTGACGCCGGCGTCGTCGGTCATCTGCAACGTGAAACCCTCCGTCGTTTCGGAAAAACGCAATCTCACCGGAATGCGCCGCTCGGCGGATTTTTTTTTCAGCAGGCGCTCGAACTCTTGGTCGTGGTTGCGGTAGATCGCCGTATCCGGCAACAGATCATCCGGCAGCTTTCCGTTGCTCAGACCCGGGAACAGGCGGTAGCCGACGCCCTGTTTTTCTGCGCGGTTGATGCGCAGGCCGACCAGATCGCGCCCGTTGCCGTGCCCCCCGTAGTACGAAATGCCGTCCCCGTTGTGCAGCGGTGCGGTGCTGGTGACGTCGAAGCTGTCGCGCCCCAGCCGCGTGACCTTACCGATGGTTTCGCCGACGAATTTGGGCGACTCGAAGGCGCCGATATCGGCTTGGCGGTCGTTGACGAAATAGTCGGTGGCGCCGCGATTGAAGGTCTTCTCGGGCCGCGGGGTGAAGAAGAAGGCGCTGCGGCCGGAAGAGCTGCGCCGGTACTGCGGCTTTTCTTCCAGAATCCGGTCGAGCAGCGTGCGGTAATGCGCGGTGATATTCTTGACGTAGGCGAGATCCTTCAGGCGTCCCTCGATCTTGAACGAGGTGATGCCCGCCTCGATCAGGGCTCGCAGGTTGGCGCTCTGGTTGTTATCCTTCATCGAGAGCAGATGCTTGTTCTCGGCGATCAAAGCCCCGTTCTGGTCCGACAGCGAGTAGGGCAGCCGGCAAGCCTGCGAGCAGTCGCCGCGATTGGCGCTGCGCCCGGTATGCGCGTGGCTGATGAAGCACTGGCCGCTGTAGCTGACGCAGAGGGCGCCGTGCACAAAAAATTCGAGCGCGATATCCGTTTGGCCGGCGATGCCGCGTATCTGATCGAGCGAAAGTTCGCGCGCCAGGACGATCTGGGAGAAGCCGGCTTCCTGGAGAAACTTCGCTTTTTCGACAGAGCGTATATCGGTTTGCGTGCTGGCGTGGAGCTGGATCGGCGGCAGGTCGAGTTCGAGGAGACCCATGTCCTGGACAATCAGCGCGTCGGCGCCGACATGGTAGATTTGCCAGGCCATCCGCCTCGCCTCTTCCAGCTCTTCATCCTTGAGGATGGTGTTGAAAGCGACCAGCACGCGAGCGTTGAAGCGATGCGCGAAGGCAGCGAGGCGCCCGATGTCCGCCACGCTGTTTCCGGCGCCGGCGCGCGCGCCGAAAGCCGGGCCGCCGACATAGACGGCATCGGCGCCATGCAGAACAGCTTCGATGCCGAACTCGGCGTTCTTGGCCGGAGCGAGCAGTTCGAGCGGTGTCGGTGGCTGGGTCATGGGATTGCCTCGGCGGTGGGGCGGGAAAGCGAAGAAGGGGCGCTACAGCGCCCCTTCTTGACGATAAAACGAGGTTGCGGGCTACTTGCGCGTTTCCACCATCATCAGCGGTTCGTCGGCGGACTGGCGAACTGCCGGGCGACGGCGGCGCGGGCGCGGTGTTTCTTCCGAAACGCTGGCTTCCGGTTGCCACGATCGCGCTTTTTCACCGCTCGTTTCGACCATCACCAGACCGCTCTCTTTCAGCACGACGCCCAGGTCGATCTGCGGAACGTCCGGTTTCGCGGTGCGGGCCAGTCCGGCGGCGACCGACGGCGCGGGTGCCGGCTCTTCCGTTGCCGGCATGGCGGCTGCGAGATCGAGCGGAGCGCGGACAATTTCGGCCGCAGCAGTCCCGGCGATGGATGCAGGTGCTTCGACCGGCACGGTGGGTTCTACCCGTTCGGGCGGCTCGCCGGCGATGGGCGCAGGAGGCGTTTCCATACGGGCTTGCGGCGCGACGACAGGCGGCGTCTGCGGCGCTTCCACAACAGCTTTCGCAACCTTGGCCGCCGGCTGTGGTTCCATGATCGTCGCAACGTTTTCCGCTACGCCGACCGGCGGTTGAATCTCGGCGGCTGCGGTCGGTAGCGGCGCTGCGGCGGGTTCGGCGGCGCCTTCCACAATTGCGCTGGCGCCAGCTTGAACCTCATTTTCGGGCGTATTCGGCAAGGCTTCGAACCGTTGTTCGCCGCGCTCGCGGCGACCACCGCGACGACCGCGACGGCGGGCGCCGTTGCCGCCGCCTTCTTCGCCCGCAGTCTCGGCTGCCGCCGAACCGGTTTCCGAAACGGCGGCTGCCGGAACCGCAACCTTGGCGGCGGCCGGCGCGGCGGCAAGCGGTTCCTTGCGTTCCGGGCGCGGTTCGCCTTTCTGACGGCGCGGTTCGCGCGGTTCCCTCGCCTCGCGCGGCTCTTTCGCTTCGCGTTGTTTGGCGTTTTCGTCCCGGTTTTGTGGCTGGCGCAGTTCGCGGTTGCCGCGCCCTTCGCGGTCTTCGTCGCGACGATTGTTCCGGCCGCCGCGCCGACCCTCGCGCAGCCCTTCGCGCTGGCTGTTGCCGCTACGCGGTTTCTTCTCCGGTTCGGCGACGGGCTGAGGTTTGGGCGCACCACCGAACCACGACCGGATCTTCGCCAGGATACCGCCTTCTCTGGCGGCGGTTTTTTGCTCCGGCGCCGCCACGGGTTTTTCCGCGACGATAGGCGCCGGCTGGGCGGGCGTAATGCCTTTGATCGCCGCTTCCTGGCGGGGCGCCTTGGTTTCTCCGGCGCTCGCCGACAGCTTGCCGTCTTCCTCGACCGGCGCGTCGACCATTTTGTACGACGGCTGTTGCAGATCTTCCAGGTTCACCTCGTCGTGGCGCAGGCGGACGATGGTGTGCTGCGGCGTTTCGAGGTGGATGTTCGGGATCAGCAGGATGCGCACCTTGTGCCGCAATTCGATGGCCTGGATGTCGGCGCGCTTCTCGTTGAGCAGGAAGGTGGCGACATCGACCGGCACCTGCGTGCGCACGGCGGCGGTGTTGTCCTTCATCGCCTCTTCTTCGAGGATGCGCAGGATGTGCAAGGCGGCGGATTCGGCGCTGCGGATGTGGCCGGTGCCGGTGCAGCGCGGGCAGGGGATGTAGCTGGTTTCGGCGAGCGCCGGGCGCAGGCGCTGGCGCGACAGCTCCATCAGGCCGAAGCGGCTGATTTTGCCCGTTTGCACGCGGGCGCGGTCGAAGCGCAAGGCATCGCGCAGGCGGGCTTCGACCTCGCGCTGATTGCGCTGGTTCTCCATGTCGATGAAGTCGATGATAATCAATCCGCCCAAGTCGCGCAGGCGCAACTGGCGCGCCACTTCCTCGGCCGCTTCGAGGTTGGTCTTGAACGCCGTTTCTTCGATGTCGGCGCCGCGCGTCGAGCGGCCCGAGTTGACGTCGACCGAGACCAGAGCCTCGGTATGGTCGATCACGATGGCGCCGCCGGAAGGCAGGTTGACCTGGCGCGAGTAGGCGGATTCGATCTGGTGTTCGATCTGGAAGCGCGAAAACAGCGGCACGTCGTCGCTATAGCGCTTGATGCGGTTGACCGTGCCGGGCATGACGTGCGCCATGAACTGGCGCGCCTGCTCGAAAACATCGTCGGTGTCGATCAGGATCTCGCCGATGTCGGGCTGGAAATAGTCGCGGATGGCGCGGATGACCAAGCTGCCTTCCTGGTAAATCAGGAAAGCGCCTTTTTGCTGGTTGGCCGCGGCGTCGATCGCCTTCCAGAGTTGCAGCAGGTAGTTCAGATCCCATTGCAGTTCCTCGGCGTTGCGGCCGATGGCTGCGGTGCGCGCGATCAGGCTCATGCCTTGCGGCACTTGCAGCTGATCCATCACTTCGCGCAGCTCGGCGCGATCATCGCCTTCCACGCGACGGGAGACGCCGCCACCGCGCGGGTTGTTCGGCATCAGCACGAGATAGCGGCCGGCCAGACTGACGAAGGTCGTCAACGCGGCACCCTTATTGCCGCGCTCGTCCTTGTCGACCTGGACGATCAGTTCCTGACCCTCGCGCAACGCTTCCTTGATCGTGGCGCGACCAGCTTCGACGCCGGGTTGAAAAAAGGCGCGAGAAACCTCTTTAAAGGGAAGAAAACCGTGCCTTTCGGCGCCGTAATCGACAAAGGCCGCTTCCAGGCTGGGCTCTATGCGGGTGATGACACCCTTGTAAATGTTGCTTTTCTTCTGTTCTTTTGCGGCCGATTCAATGTCGAAGTCAATCAGTTTCTGGCCATCGACGATGGCGACACGAAGTTCTTCGGCCTGTGTCGCGTTAAAAAGCATGCGTTTCATAAACTGGGCTCCCACGCGCATTCACGGGGGGAGCGCCTTGTGCAGGCAGCGACGGATTAGTTTTGGAGGGGATGCTTCATTGGGCTTCCGGTACGTCAACTAATAGGAATGTCTCGCTGATTCTCATGTTCTTCGGGACTTGACAGGTCAAGTCCCGGAAATCTGCTTGGGGCGGTCCGAACGTGCTAGGCGCGCGCAAATCAAGTAGTATCGCTACTTTTGGTGAGCGACCTTAACCAGGCGATTTGCGCTGAAAGATCTTGCGCAGGTTGGCGCAAGCGAGGCGGCTGAGGCCTGCCGGGAAGTGCGTCGCAATTGTATTCCAAACGTATTTCAAACAGCCTTACAATCTGCGCCGCTCGACGGTCTCACGGGTCAGCGCCTCTTTCAATCCGAGACGCAAATCAAGTCCAGTATATTAAAAATGGCCGAAGTTAGCAAAGATTCTGTCACACGGGCCATCATCACCGACGACGAACACAGCCAGCGCCTCGACAATTACTTGCTGAAAATCTGCAAGGGTGTGCCGAAAAGCCACGTTTACAGCATCGTGCGCAGCGGTCAGGTCAGGGTCAACAGCCAGCGCGCGGCAGTGTCGTACCGCCTGCAGGTCGGAGACGTGCTGCGCATCCCGCCGATCCGCGTTGCCCGGCGCCAGGAAGAAGTCGTCGCCGGCGCCGAATTCAAGGCGGAATTGCCGGTTCTCTACGAAGACGACGCCCTGTTGGTCGTCGACAAACCTTCGGGAATCGCGGTGCATGGCGGCAGCGGCGTCAGTTTCGGGGTCATCGAGGCCTTGCGCCGGCAGCGGCCGGAGGCGCGGTTCCTCGAACTCGCGCACAGGCTTGATCGCGAAACTTCGGGAATCCTGCTGGTCGGCAAGAAGCGCTCCGCGCTGGTCGCGTTGCACGATATGTTCCGCGAAGGCGGGCTGGGCGGCGGCTGGCGCGGTGCCGACAAGCGTTATCTGGTGCTCGTCAAGGGGCGCTGGATGGATCGGGTGCGCCATGTAAAGCTGCCGTTGCTGAAGTATTTGCTGGAGTCCGGCGAGCGTCGCGTCCGCGTGTCGGACGACGGAAAAACGTCGCATACGGTGTTTCGTCTGCGCGCCCGCTGGGAACGCTTCAGCCTGCTCGAAGCCGAACTGAAGACCGGCCGCACGCACCAGATCCGCGTCCATCTCGCACATCTCGGTTACCCGATAGCCGGCGACGAAAAATACGGCGATTTCGCGCTGAACAAGGCGCTGCCCAAAGAGGGGCTGAAGCGCATGTTCCTGCATGCCTGGAAAATGTGCTTGCCCCACCCGATCAACGGACAAACACTGGCGCTGGAGGCGCCGTTGCCCGAATCGTTGCTGCATTTTGTGCGGCATATTTCGGCGAAGGAAAAACAGGATTATGGCGAAAAGATTTGAATTGCTGGTTTTCGATTGGGACGGCACCCTGCTCGATTCGGCGGGTGCGATTGTCGGGGCGATCCAGGCCGCTTGCCGCGATCTCGATCTACCGGAGCCCAGCGACGAAAGTGCGCGCCACGTCATCGGTCTGGGTCTGGGTGATGCTTTGCGGCACGCGGTACCGGATCTCCCAGAACACCGCTATCCGCAGATGGTTGATCGCTACCGGCACCATTATCTGGGGCGGGATCATGAGTTGCGGTTGTTCGGAGGGGCATTCGACTTGATCGCCGAACTGGATAGTGCAGGGTTTCTGCTGGCCGTGGCGACTGGAAAGAGCCGACTGGGCCTGAACCGCTCCTTGAATACAAGCGGTTTGGGGGCGTATTTCCAGAGTTCGCGTTGCGCCGACGAATGTTTTTCAAAACCTCATCCGCAAATGCTCCACGAGTTGATGGACGAGTTTTCCGTATCTCCCGCACGGACGCTGATGATAGGCGACACGACGCACGACTTGCAGATGGCGCGGAACGCCGGCGTCGCCGGCCTGGCGGTCGACTATGGCGCCCATACGGCCGAAGCGCTCGATACCCTGGCGCCGCTGGCGCGCCTGCACAAAGTCGAAGAAGTAGCTGCATGGCTGCGGATGCATGCCTGATTTGCGCGGCGGCTGCGCTGGTCGATGGCGGGCCGGGCGTTCGTTTCACGGTGTCGCACCACGGCAAAAACGAGCCGGCTTTTGCCGTGCGTTATCGCGGGCGCGCGTTTGCCTACCTCAACCGTTGCGGGCATGTGCCGATCGAACTCGACTGGCGGCAGGGCGAATTTTTCGATGATTCCAAGCTATACTTGATCTGCTCGACCCACGGCGCGCTTTATGCGCCTGAAAGCGGCCGCTGCCAGAGCGGGCGCTGCAACGGGAACGGTTTGATACCGCTTTGCGTGGAAGAGCGGGACGGCGCGATCTATTTTTTCCCCACTGAGTAAAATATCTTGGAAACACCTCGCAACGATCCCAATTGGGAACGCCAATTGCTGGAAAGCATCGCTTTCGCCGCTCTGCAGGAGCAGAAGGCGAAACGCCGCTGGGGCGTTTTCTTCAAGCTGGCAGGCCTGGCGTATCTGCTTGCCGTACTGGCGCTGGTCGTCGATTGGGGCGGTACCGAGAAACTGACCGACGGCAAGCATACGGCGCTCATCTACCTCCAGGGGACGATAGAGCCGGGCGGTGAGGCGAGCGCCGAGAA
This sequence comes from Betaproteobacteria bacterium, assembly GCA_016208425.1. Lineage (GTDB taxonomy): Bacteria > Pseudomonadota > Gammaproteobacteria > Burkholderiales > Rhodocyclaceae > JACQYA01. Next base: position 28,645 of record JACQYA010000140.1, on the reverse strand, counting down.
GCTCAACGTCGCGCTGCAATCCGCGTTCGACGACAAGGGGACGGCGGGGGTCATCCTGCGCATCAACAGCCCGGGAGGCAGCCCGGTGCAGTCCGGCATCGTGTACGACGAGATCCGCCGTTTGCGCGCCAAGCACCCGGATATCCCGCTCTACGTCGTCGTCGAGGATCTGTGCGCGTCGGGCGGCTACTATATCGCCGCCGCGGCCGACAAGATATTCGTCGACAAGGCCAGCATCGTCGGCTCGATCGGCGTTTTGATGAACGGTTTCGGTTTCACCGGCGCGATGGATAAGCTCGGCGTCGAAAGGCGGCTGCTGACTGCGGGCGTCAACAAGGGCTTTCTCGATCCGTTCTCGCCGCAGGACGCCAAGCAGAAAGAGCACGCCCGTTTGCTGCTCAACGAGATTCACCAGCAGTTCATCGAAGTCGTCCGCAAGGGTCGCGGCAGGCGGCTGAAGGAAACGCCGGACATGTTTTCCGGGCTGATGTGGACTGGCAGCCAGAGCATAGAGCTGGGTCTGGCCGACGATTTCGGAACGGTCGATTCGGTCGCGCGCGACATCATCAAGGCGGAGAAAATTCTCGACTACTCGGTCAAGGAAAACATCGCCGAGCGCTTCGCCAAGCGTCTGGGCGCCGATATGGCGCAGAGTTTGATATTCCGTTTGTTTGGCGGCGAGCGTACCGCCATACGCTAGGCCTGAAGCAGGAAAACCGTCGGGCGACGGTCGATGTCGGGCAGTTCCCGGTGCCGCCATTCGGCGCAGGTGCGCGTCGCGATGCGTTCGGCATCTAGCGTCAGGTCGGTGGCAACGCAGATCCGGGTGTCGGCGGCGCATGCCTTGAGCAGTGTCGTCAGCATCTGCCGGTTGCGGTACGGCGTTTCGATGAAGATTTGCGTCCGCTTCTCCTGGCGAGAATCCTTTTCCAGTTCGCGCAGTTTCTTTTGACGCTCTTCGTCCTTGACCGGCAGGTAGCCGTGAAAGGCGAAGTTCTGGCCAGATAGCCCGGAAGCCATCAAGGCGAGCAGTAGGGACGAGGGGCCGACCAGCGGAACGACGCGGATTTGGTTCCGCTGCGCTAACCCGACCAAGTTGGCGCCGGGGTCGGCCACTGCCGGGCATCCGGCCTCGGAAATCAGGCCGAGGTCGTTTCCCGCCAAGAGCGGCGCCAGCAGACCCGGAAGCGCGCTGCCGGGCGTGTGCCCGTTGAGCTCGTCGATCCGGATTTGCTGGAGGGGCGTGTCGCAGGGGAGCGATTTCAGGAAGGCGCGCGCCGATTTGGCGTTTTCTGCGACGAAATACTTCAGTTGTCGCGCCCGGTCTCGAACCGGGCCTGGAAGCACGGCATCGACCGGCGATTGGCCGAGCGGAACCGGGATCAGGTAGAGGACTCCTTTGTTCGTGGGATGAACGGTGCAAACGGTTGTTTGCATGTCTATAAGACCGCAAAACCTTCAAGCGCAAACAGGTCGCAGAGCGCGATGAGCGGCAAGCCGACCAGCGCGTTAGGATCGTCGCCCTCCATTCTGGCGATGAGCGCGATGCCCAGACCTTCCGATTTTGCGCTGCCGGCGCAGTTATAGGGTTGTTCCCTGCTCAGATAATTCTCGATTTGGGCGTCGGAAAGATCGCGGAAAGTCACCAGCGTCGGTACGCCGCGCACATGCGCTTCGCCTGTCTTGGCGTTGAAGAGACAAAGCCCGGTGAAAAAATTGACGCGACGACCGCGCAAGGCCTGCAACTGGTGCACCGCCTTTTCGTGGCTTCCCGGCTTGCCGAATATCTGCTTGTCGAGGCAGGCGACCTGGTCGCTGCCGATAATCAAGGCTCCGGGATATTCGGCGGCAACGGCTCTGGCTTTGGCTTCCGACAGCCGCAACGCGGTATTCTCGGGCGTTTCGCCGGGCAGCGCGCGCTCATCGACGGCCGGGTTGGCAACCTCGAACGGAACACCGAGGCGCGCGAGCAGTTCGCGGCGGAACGGCGAGGTCGATGCGAGGACGAGTTGCGGGGGGCTTGGCGGCTTGAGCATGAGGGCGTCTGCGAGGAAATTGCGCCAAATCCACGACGAATCCTGAGAAATACAGAGAAAATCAGAATAAAGTACGCCGCTGCTTTGACTTCGGAAACCAAAAATAATATCATGCGCCGCTTATGTCGCGAGAGCTTGTTATCGATAGTCTGGCGTTTGCGCGGGAGACTGGCTCGCTTCAGGGTGAACTGCCGGTTGCCGGCCTGGTTCGGTCGCTCGATTTGCTGGCCGACACGGCGGGTTGTCTGACCTACCGGCTTGACGGCAGGTTGGGGGCGACAGGTAGATCGCAGATCTGCTTGCAGGTGGACGGCGTTCTATCGCTGCGCTGTCAGCGTTGCCTCGAAGGGGTCGAATACCCGCTGGTAATCCGCAGCGTGCTGGAATTTGTCGGGAATGAAGACGATTTGACGCAGGACGAGATCGAGGATGACTCGCGGGACTACCTCGTTGAGGACAAGGAACTCGATGTCGTTGCGTTGATCGAGGATGAGATCATCCTCTCGCTTCCGTCGGCGCCGCGTCACGAAAGTTGTGCCGTGCCCGAGGCCGGGCAGGGATCGGCGGAAGCTTCGCCGTTTTCCGCGCTCACCGGCCTCAAGGGCAAGGTGCAGTAAATTTGATTTTAGGAGCTAGTTATGGCCGTTCAACAGAACAAGAAATCCCCGTCCAAGCGCGGCATGCATCGCGCGCACGATTTTCTGACCAATCCGCCGCTCGCCGTCGAACCGACGACCGGCGAGGTGCATTTGCGCCATCACGTCAGCCCGTCCGGTTACTATCGCGGCAAGAAGGTCGCCAAGGGCGCGGGCGAGTAATTCGCCGAAACAGGGCAGGCAGTTTCCCTCCTCCGGGGAACTGCCTGCCTTTTCTTTTGTCCGCAACCGGATGATTATCACAGTCGCTATCGACTGCATGGGCGGGGATCATGGTCCTCGCGTCACCGTGCCGGCGGCGCTCGATTTCGTGCGCCGCCACGGTGACGTGCGCGTCGTTCTCGTCGGACGTGAAGAGGAGATTCGGCCTTTTCTGGGAGGCGCCGACGCCGCTCGCGTTTCGCTACGCCACGCGACCGAAGTTGTGGCAATGGACGAGCCGCCGGCTCTGGCCTTGCGCAACAAGAAGAACTCTTCGATGCGTGTCGCCCTCAATCTCGTCAAAGAAAAAGGTGCCGATGCCTGCGTGTCCGCCGGCAACACGGGTGCCTTGATGGCGATTTCCCGTTTTGTCCTCAAGATGTTGCCGGGTATCGACCGTCCGGCGATCTGTGCGATTCTCCCGACGACGCGCGGGCACACGCATGTGCTGGATCTCGGGGCCAACGTCGATTGCGCGCCGGAGCACCTGTTGCAGTTCGGGATCATGGGCGCATCCCTGGTGTCGGCCATCGAGCATAAGGAACGGCCGACGGTCGGCATCCTCAACATCGGCGAAGAAGAGATCAAGGGCAACGACGTTGTCAAGCGCGCCGCCGAGTTGCTGAAAGAGTCCGGCCTCAATTTCGTCGGCAACGTCGAGGGCGACGGCCTCTACAAGGGCGACGCGGAAGTCGTGGTGTGTGACGGCTTTGTCGGCAACGTCGCGCTGAAAGCCTCGGAAGGCCTTGCCCAGATGCTGGCCGGGTTCTTGCGGCAGGAGTTCAACCGCAACCTGCTGACCAAGCTGATCGCGCTGATCGCGATGCCGGTGCTCAACAATTTCAAGCGGCACGTCGACCACCGACGCTACAACGGCGCCAGTTTGCTCGGGCTGAAGGGCATCGTGCTGAAAAGCCACGGTTCGGCCGATGCCTTCGCTTTCGCCAACGCCTTGGAACGTGCGGCGGAAGCCGTCAGGAGCGGCGTTCTGGCGCGCATTTCCGAGCGCGTGGCGCAGCGGCAACCGCTTCAGGAGGCCATATAGACATGTTTGCCCGGATTACTGGTGTCGGTAGTTATTTGCCCGGCCAGGCTGTCTCCAACGACGATCTGGTCCGCAGGGGTATCGAGACGAGCGACGAGTGGATCGTTTCGCGTACCGGCATCAAGGCGCGCCACCTTGCCGAACCGGGGCAGGCTTCCAGCGATCTGGCGCTCGAAGCCAGCCGGCGGGCGCTGGCGATGGCCGGCATCGATGCCGGTGAGATTGATCTTATCGTCCTCGCGACATCGACGCCGGATTTCATTTTTCCGAGCACGGCATGCCTCTTGCAGGCAAAACTGGGCAATCGCGGCGCCGTGGCCTTCGACGTTCAGGCGGTATGCAGCGGTTTCGTCTATGCGCTGACTATCGCCGAAAAGTTCATCCGCTCCGGCAGCCACAAGAAAGCGCTGGTCGTCGGCGCCGAAGTTTTTTCGCGCATCCTCGATTGGCAGGATCGCGGCACCTGCGTTCTGTTCGGTGACGGAGCGGGGGCGGTCGTCCTCGAAGCGTCCGGGGAACCGGGAATTCTGGCGACCGCGCTACACGCCGACGGGTCGCATCACGGCATTCTGTCGGTGCCCGGCAACGTCAGCGGCGGCCAGGTGACCGGCGATCCGTTTCTGCGCATGGATGGGCAGGCCGTATTCAAGTTTGCCGTCCGCGTGCTGGCCGAAGTCGCGCACGAATGCTGCGAGGCGGCCAAGGTTGCGCCGGACGAGATCGACTGGCTGGTTCCGCACCAGGCCAATATCCGCATCATCGAAGCGACGGCCAAGAAAATGAAGCTGGGCATGGACAAGGTGATCGTCACCGTCGACCGCCACGGCAATACCTCCGCCGCATCGGTGCCCTTGGCGCTGGATGCCGCAGTGCGCGACGGGCGGGTCAAGGCGGGCCAGAAGATCATGCTCGAAGGCGTGGGTGGCGGCTTTACCTGGGGCGCCGTGCTGCTGGAGTTCTAGGAGGATATAAAATGGGATTTGCATTCGTTTTTCCCGGCCAGGGATCGCAGTCTGTGGGCATGATGGGCGCCTACGGTGATTCCGCCGTGGTTCGTGCGACGTTCGACGAGGCTTCTTCGGCGCTCGGCCAGGATCTCTGGCGGATGGTCGCCGATGGCCCGGCCGAAACGTTGGCGCAGACGGTCAATACGCAGCCGGTGATGCTGGCGGCGGGCGTTGCGGCCTACCGCCTGTGGCTCGACAAAGGCGGCAAGGTGCCGTCCATCGTCGCCGGGCATAGTCTCGGCGAGTATTCGGCGCTGGTTGCCGCGGGCGTGATCCCTTTCCGGGAAGCCGTGCCGCTCGTCCGTCTGCGCGCGACCGCGATGCAGGAAGCCGTGCCGGTCGGCACCGGGGCGATGGCGGCCATTCTCGGGCTGGACGACGACAAGATATTTGAAGCCTGCGCCGAAGCCGCCGCCGCAGTTGGCGGCGGCCAAGTGGTCGAGGCGGTCAATTTCAACGCGCCGGGACAAACCGTCATCGCCGGCAGCAAGGCCGCTGTCGAGCGCGCCTGCGACGCCTGCAAGAGCCGGGGCGCCAAGCGTGCCGTGCTGCTTCCGGTCTCCGCGCCGTTTCATTCTTCACTGATCCGGCCGGCGGCCGACAAACTGGCGGCCCGTCTTGCCGAGCTTGCGTTTTCGCCTCCGCAGATTCCGGTTATCAACAACGTCGACGCCGCCATCGAGCCAGACCCGGCGAGGATCAAGGACGCGCTGATCCGTCAGGCTTTTTCGCCCGTGCGCTGGGTCGAGACGATACGGAAGATCGCGGCAACGGGGGTGTCGACGGTGGCCGAATGCGGCCCGGGAAAAGTTCTGTCCGGTTTGAGCAAACGCTGTGCCGATGGCGTGGCGGGACTCGCGCTGGCCGATCTGCCGGCCATCGAAGCGGCGCTTTCGACCCTGGAGGCGGCGCATGCTTAACGGACAAATCGCTCTGGTGACCGGTGCTTCGCGCGGTATCGGCCAGGCGATAGCGCTCGAATTGGGCAAACGGGGCGCCACCGTGATCGGCACCGCGACGAGCGCCGAAGGTGCCGCCAAAATCTCGGCCTATCTGGCGCTGGCCGGCATCAAAGGCGAGGGCGCCGTGCTTGAGGTGCGCGATCCGGCGCAGATCGGCGAACTGGTCGGGCATATCGAGAAAACCCACGGCGCGGTAAGGATTCTCGTCAATAATGCCGGAATTACGCGCGATAACCTGTCGATGCGCCTCAAGGACGAGGAGTGGGACGCCGTGCTGGACACCAACCTGAAAGCCGTGTTTCGCCTGTCCAGGGCCGTCATGCGCGGCATGATGAAGGTGAGGGGTGGCCGCATCATCAATGTGACGTCGGTCGTCGGGCACTCCGGCAATCCGGGGCAGGCCAACTATTGCGCCGCGAAGGCGGGCGTGGCGGGCATGAGCCGCTCGCTGGCGCGCGAGCTCGGCAGCCGTGGAATTACCGTCAATTGCGTCGCGCCCGGCCTGATCGATACCGATATGACCAAGGGGCTGGACGACAAGCAGAAAGAAGCGCTGATCGCGAGCATTCCGCTGGCGCGCCTGGGCCGCCCGGAGGACGTTGCCGCCGCCGTTGCATTCCTCGCTTCGCCCGGTGGAGCCTATGTCACCGGTACGACCATCCACGTTAACGGCGGTATGTATATGGATTGACCCCGCGCCGGTAAATCAGGCAGCAAGCCGTTTGTCTCGCAATTTGGTGAGCGGCGGTCATTTTGGTAGAATACTACGGTTTGTCTTACACATGAACTCTGGGAAGGAGCCCTCTGATGGATAATATCGAACAACGCGTCAAGAAAATCGTCGCCGAGCAACTTGGCGTCAACGAAGCGGACATCAAGAACGAATCCTCGTTTGTCGATGATCTCGGCGCGGATTCGCTGGATACGGTTGAGTTGGTGATGGCTCTTGAAGAAGAGTTCGAGTGCGAGATCCCCGACGACGAAGCCGAAAAAATCACCAACGTGCAGCAAGCCATCGACTACGTGCTCGGTCACAAGAAGTAATCCCTCCGCAGGTTTTCAGCCGGGCAGGTCTTGGCGCCCGCCCGGTTGAGCGACCGCCCCCAAAGGCAGCCGAAATTCCCGAGTCGAATTTCCCGAGAATTTCCATTTTTTCCCCGGAGTACAAGTTGGCACGTCGCAGAGTCGTCATCACCGGACTTGGAATCGTTTCTCCCGTCGGCAGCTCCGTCGAACAAGCCTGGCAGAATATCGTTGCCGGCCGCTCGGGGATCGACCGGATTACCCGCTTCGATGTCTCCACCTTTCCGGTGCAAATCGCCGGCGAGGTCAAGGATTTCGATATCGCTCAATACCTGTCGCCCAAAGAGGCGCGGCGAATGGATACTTTTATCCATTACGGAATGGCCGCCGGCATTCAGGCAATCAAGGATGCCGGGCTGGAAGCCCATCCGGCCAACGCCGAACGCATCGGTGTCGCTATCGGATCGGGAATTGGCGGTTTGCCGCTGATCGAAAACACGCGCGACGAGTTTCTCGCCGGCGGCGTGCGCAAGATTTCCCCGTTTTTCGTGCCGGGTTCGATCATCAACATGATTTCCGGCAACCTGTCGATCATGTATGGCTACAAAGGCCCGAATGTGGCCTTGGTCAGCGCCTGTTCGACAGGAACGCACAGTATCGGCGACGCCGGCCGTCTGATCGAATACGGCGACGCCGACATCATGATTGCTGGCGGCGCCGAAGCGACGGTGTCTCCCCTTGGGCTAGGCGGCTTCTGTGCCGCGCGCGCTTTATCGACGCGCAACGACGATCCGAAGACGGCCAGCCGCCCTTGGGACAAAGACCGCGACGGTTTCGTGCTCGGCGAGGGCGCCGGTGTTGTCGTGCTCGAAGAATACGAACACGCCAAGGCGCGCGGTGCCCGCATTTACGGCGAGCTGGTCGGCTACGGCATGAGCGCCGACGCCAACCACATGACCGCGCCGTGCGAAGACGGCGAGGGTGCGGCGCGCTGTATGAGCAACGCGCTGCGCAACGCGCGGTTGAATCCGCAGGATGTCCAGTACGTCAACGCGCACGGCACTTCCACGCCGTTGGGCGACAAGGCGGAAACGATTGCCGTCAAGCGCGCGTTCGGCGATCACGCTGCCCGTCTGGTAATGAATTCGACGAAGTCGATGACCGGGCATCTGCTGGGTGCGGCAGGCGGCATCGAAGCCGTGTTCTCCGCGCTTGCGGTTTATCACCAGATTTCTCCGCCCAGCATCAATCTCTTCAATCCGGACGAGTCGTGCGATCTGGATTACTGCGCCAACGAAGCGCGGCCGATGAAAATCGATGTCGCGATCTCCAATTCGTTCGGTTTCGGCGGTACCAACGGCACCGTCGTTTTCAAGCGCGTTTAGCCATTTCTCGACGCGGTGCAGTTTCCGATCCAGATCGAACTGCGCCGCTCGCGCCTTCTCTTGTTGCTCTTGCTCGTCGTTCACGTTTTGGCGCTGGCCAGCGTGGCGAGTTTGCCGTGGCCTTGGGAAATACGCGCTCTGCCCGTCGTCGCTATCGGCGTATCTGCTTTGTACTGCGCGGCGCGTCCCGCAGGAATTCTCGCCTTGCGTTTGTCGGACAGACAGGGGGTCGCGTGCATCGCCGCCGGCGGCGATCCCGTTCCCGCCACGGTATTGCCGGGCAGCACGGTATTCGGCCGTCTGATCGTGCTGCGCGTGCGGATGGGCGAGAGCGGCGACGTGACCAGCCTGCCGCTGCTGCCCGATAGCATGTCGGCAAAGGAGTTTCGGGCGCTCAGCCTGTGGTTGCGCTGGCAGGCTGCGGCGTTTGCCGGGAAGGCCGTTTAAGCACGGTATTTCTGGCCTGCGGCAGCATTTCAGGGTAATCCCGGCTGAAATGTAGGCCCCGGCTCTCGCGGCGTTGCAGCGCGCAACGGACGATCAGGTCGGCGGTGACGACGAGGTTGCGCAGCTCGATCAAGTCGTGGCTGACGCGGAAGTGCGAGTAAAACTCCTCGATTTCCCGCTTGAGCAGCCGGATTCGGTGCTGGGCGCGTTGCAGGCGCTTGGTCGTGCGGACGATGCCGACATAGTCCCACATGAAGCGGCGCAGTTCGTCCCAGTTGTGCGAGATGACGATTTCCTCGTCGGGGTCGGCGACGCGGCTGGCATCCCACAACGGGAGATCCGGCAGCGCAACATCCTCCTGCGCCAGGATGTCCCGCGCCGCCGCCTCGGAATACACCAGGCATTCGAGCAAGGAATTGCTGGCCAGCCGGTTGGCGCCGTGCAATCCGGTACAGGAGGCTTCGCCGGCCACATACAGGCCCGGAATGTCGGTGCGCGCGCGCTGGTCGGTGACGATGCCGCCGCAGGTGTAATGGGCGGCGGGGACGACCGGAATGGGTTCGCGCGCGATGTCGATACCGAGTTCCAGGCAGCGTGCCTTGATGTTCGGGAAGTGCTCGGCGAGGAACGCCTCGGGCTTGTGCGAAATGTCCAGATAGACGCAGTCCAGCCCCCGTTTCTTCATCTCGAAGTCGATTGCGCGGGCGACCACGTCGCGCGGCGCGAGTTCGGCGCGCGCATCGTGCGCCGGCATGAAGCGCGTCCCGTCGGGCAGGCGCAGGATGCCGCCCTCGCCGCGCACGGCTTCGGAAATCAGGAACGATTTGGCCTGCGGATGGTAGAGGCAGGTCGGATGGAACTGGATGAATTCCATGTTGGCGACCCGGCAACCGGCGCGCCACGCCATCGCGATGCCGTCGCCGGTCGAGGTGTCCGGGTTGGTCGTGTACAGATAGACCTTGCCGGCGCCGCCGGTGGCGATCAGCGTATGCGGCGCGCCGATGGTCAGCACGTCGCCGCTGTCGCTGTCCAGCACGTAGGCGCCGTAGCAGCGGTTGTCCGGCAGGCCGGCCTTGCCGCCGGTAATCAGGTCGATGGCGATATGCCGTTCCAGAATCGTGATGTTCGGGTGCCGGCGCACTTTGCGCGTCAGCGTGTCCTGCACGGCCTGGCCGGTCGCGTCGGCGACGTGGATGATCCGGCGGGCGCTGTGGCCGCCTTCGCGGGTCAAATGATAGCCCGCCTCGTCGCGCGAAAACGGGACGCCCTGTTCGACCAGCCATTCGATCGCGCGCCGCCCGTTCTCGACGACAAAACGGGTCGACTTGGGGTCGTTCAGGAAGGCGCCCGCCGTGATGGTGTCGCGTATATGCGCTTCGGGCGAGTCCTGGCTGTCGAGCACGGCGGCGATGCCGCCCTGCGCCCAGCCAGACGCGCTATCCTCCAGCGTACGCTTGCTGAGCAGCCCCACCTTATGGGTTTGAGCGAGGCGGAGCGCGGCCGACTGCCCGGCCAGACCGCTGCCAATAATCAATACGTCGAAGCGAAGTGTCACGGTGTAAGCCTTGCCCGGAAAAAACCAGGCCAGACTATATCATGCCGGATTCCGCGCCATAACAGCGGCCGCCAGTTGAGGGTGTTCGCCGCGCGCCCGCGCCAGCGTCGCCAGCGCCTCGGTGTAGCGGAAGCGCCCGATGCGCTGCTCCAGCTCCACGCCCAAAGAACCCATCGCGGCGCGCAGCATGGGCGCGCAGGATTCGACGATCTGGCCGGCGCGTATATTGCCCGACTCCAGCAGCGGTTCCAGTTCGGCCAACACTTGCCGCACTGCCGCCCAATCCACGTCGCGCGGGTCGGCGGCACATGCCTCTGCGGGCAAAGCCGCGAGGATAGCCGTCGTCACCCGCACGAATTCCTGTTCTACGGCGCCGGCCAGACGTTCGAGGGTCGCAGCCCCGCGACCCCCGACAATCGCCGCCTCCAGTTTGCCGGCCAGGTGCCGGACGCCGGTGATGCCGAGACTCCCCGCGCTGCCTTTCAAGCTATGCGCCAGCAGCCTGGCCTCGCGCCGATCTTCCGCGGCCACCCCCCGGCGCAGGCGCCGGACATATTCGTCGTGGTCGGCGGCAAACAGGCGGAGCAGGCGCACGTAACCGGGCGTGCGTCCGCGCAACATATCGAGGCCTTGCGCGGCATCCAGACCGGGGATGGCCGCCAGTTCGGCGAGCGGTGTCCCGGTCGTGACAGCAAGGCGGGGACGAGCGCGCGTCGCGGCCGGCAGCCAGCGCCGCAACATGGCGTAGAACTGCTCGGGATCGACCGGTTTGGCGACAAAATCGTCCATTCCGGCCACCTGGCAGCGCCGGCGATCTTCGTCGAAGGCGTTGGCCGTCATCGCCAGGATCGGGATTGTGCTCCGGCCCGGCAGGGCACGGATGGCGCGGGTGGCTTCGAGGCCGTCCATGCCGGGCATTTGCATATCCATCAGGATCAGGTCGTAGTGGCCGTAGCGCGCCATTTCCAGCGCCTCGCGGCCGTCGTTGGCGATCTCCGCCCCCACGCCCGCCTCGTTCAGAAGCGCGACGGCGACTTCCTGGTTGACCGGGTTGTCCTCGGCCAGCAGGACGCGCATGCCGGCCGGTATCGCCCGCCCGATGTATTTGGCGGCCGGAGGAACGCCAGCCGGTTCGGCGAGCTCCGCCAGGGAAACTTTGCTTTTGCCGAGACGGGCGGTAAACCAGAAAGTGCTGCCTTGGCCAGGCGCGCTCCGCGCCCCCGCCTCGCCGCCCATGAGCGCGGACAGGCGGCGGGTGATGGCCAGCCCGAGGCCGGTGCCGCCGTAGCGGCGCGAGGTGCCGGCATCGGCTTGCTCGAAGGCGGCAAACAATCCCGGGAGCTTGGCCGGCCCGATGCCGATCCCGCTATCCGCGACCTCGAAGCGGATCAGCAGGTCGTCGGCCGTTTCCTCGACCGTGACAAAGCGCAGGGCGATCTTGCCGCGTTCGGTGAATTTGACGGCGTTGGAAAGATAGTTGAGCAGGGCTTGCGCCAGGCGGGTGGAATCGCCCACCAGGACGGGCGGCAGGCCGCCCCGGTCGACGACGATTTCGAGACTCTTCTCGCGCGCCCTGGAGCCGATCATGGAGACGACGTTGTCGAGCATGCGGCCGAAAGCGAAGTCGGCGATGTCGAGATGGAGCTTGTCCGCCTCGATCTTGGAAAAATCGAGAATGTCGTTGATGACCGACAGCAGATGGTGCGAGGCATCGGCGATTTTCGCCAGTTTGTCTTGCTGCGCGGGTTGTGCGACATCGTTCCGCAGCAGGTGGGTGAGCCCGATGATGGCGTTCATCGGCGTGCGGATCTCGTGGCTCATGTTGGCGACGAAGGCACTTTTTGCCGCGTTCGCCGTTTCGGCGGCGCGTTTGGCTTCGTCCAGTTCGCGCGTGCGGATTTCGACCAGTTCTTCGAGGTGGTTCCGGTAGGCGTCGAGCTCCTCACCCATGCGCTTCTTCTCGGTAATGTCCTCCTTCACCGCCACATAGTGGCTGATTTTTCCGTCCGGCTGGCGGATCGGCGAGATGTTGGCAGATTCGACATACTCGGTGCCGTTCTTGCGTTTGTTGAAGAACACGCCATTCCATGAGTTGCCCTGTAGCAGCTCGTTCCAGAGGGCGTCGTAAGTCGATTTCGGGGTGCGCCCGGATTGGAGAATGCGCGGGTTTTGCCCGATCACTTCGCCGGCCGAGTACCCGGTGACGCGATAGAACGCGGCATTGGCGTATTCGATGCGCGCGTCGCGGCCGGTGATGACGATGCATTCCGGGCTCTGTTCCACGGCGAGGGAAAGTTTGCGCAACTCGTCTTCCGCGCGCTTGCGCCCGCTGATGTCGCGGACGATGGCCAGATAGGATACGTCGTCGAGCCTGCGCGCGCTGACTTCTGCCGGGAAGGTCGAGCCGTCCTTGCGGCGGTGGAGCCATTCGGCCAGATGGGGCGTGCCCGACATCATCGCCACCGGCTCGACATCCAGCCGGGGGCGTTCGTCCGGCGCGAGGATATCGGCCACGCCCAGCCCCAGAAACTCCTCGTGCGTGTACCCCGTCATTTCGAGACCGCGCGAATTTACCTCAAGGAAGCGGTTGTCGGAGGAAACGACGAAGATGGCGTCGCTCGCCTGATCGAAAATACTCCGCACGCGCGCTTCGCTGTCGCGCAACGCGCGCTCGGTGGCCAGGCGTGCAGCCTCGCGGTCGTAGCTCGTCAACGCGAAGTCGACGTCCGATACGAGTTCGAGGAGCAGGTTGCGGATATCGTCGTCGAAGGCCTGCGCTTCGCCGGCGTACAGCGTGAAGACGCCGGCGGCGATGCCGTTGCAGGAAAGCGGCAGCGATGCCGACGCGGCCCAGCCAAATTTTGCGCCACGCTCGCGCCAGGGGGCGGTGCGGGGGTCGCCGAGAAAATCTTGGCACCAGCAGGCCCGCTGTTCGCGTATCGCCGTGCCCGTGGGCTCTAGCCCGAACGGGTCGCCGGCATCGACACCGATCTGGAGACCGGCCAGATATTCCTGCCCTTCGCCAAACGAAGCCACCGGCCTGACGTTCCGGCCCGTCTCGTCCACCGTCCCGATCCACGCCATTTTCATGCCGCCGAAAACTACCGCGTCGCGGCAAAGCCGGGGGAACAGATCGCCGCTGCCGGTGCTGCGGACGATGGTCTGGTTGCACTGGCTGAGCAAGGCATAAAGCCGGCTGACGCGCTGAATTTTGGCCAGCGCAAGGCGGCTTTCCGTGATGTCGGTGATCGAACCGGACATGCGCGACGGCCGCCCGTCCCCGCCCCCGTCCCATATCGCCTGTCCGCGAGACTGGAACCAGCGGTACTCGCCGCTCTTGCAGCGCATGCGAAACTCGGCCGCATAGGGGTGCCGTTCCTCGAAGTGGGCGCGTATGGCCTCCTCGACCAGCGGGCTGTCGTCCGGGTGAACGGCGTCGAAGAAACTTGCCTCGACGTTGGGCAATTCATGATCTTCGTAGCCGAGCAGGTGTTTCCAGCGCGGCGACAAATATCCTTCGCCGGTTGCCGGTATCCATTCCCAGATGCCGTCGTTGGCACCGTTGACCGCGCGCTCGTAAAGCGCCTTGCTTTCCTCCAGCGCCGCGTCTCGCTGCGCCAGGATCTTCAGCAAACGGTTGAAGCCGTTGATAAGTTCGCCGACTTCGTCCTGCCGGGCCACCGGCAAGGGCAGCAGCATTTGCGCCGGATCGTTGCGCGCGACCATTGCGCTCGCCGCCGCCAGCATCGGCGACAGCTGGCGTTTCAGCATCCACCAGATGAGCGCGCAGACCAGCAGCGACAAAACGATTGCGGCGAGCAGCACGCGCCGCTGCATCGCGCGGATCGGCGCAAAGGCTTCCGCCGTGGGGAGCAGCACGGCGACATACCAGCCGGCGGCCGGTACCCGTTTGGCGGCGGCCAGGACTTGCGTGCCCGACGGGCTGTCGACGATGTCGAAACCCTCGTAACCGCCGATAAACTTGTCGATCGAGGGGTTGGTGCCGGGTGCCGGGAGAACCTCCATGATCCGGCCTTTGTCGGACGCCGTGACGATCAGCCGGTACTGCGGTGCGACCAGCAGAAAATGGCCGGCATACTTGCCCTGATGCCGGTGCGTAAAGGCGTCGAGAAAATTGGGCTTGTCCAGGTTGATGATGCCGCTCAAGGCGCCTATCGTTCGGCCGCGCCCGTCGCGGACCGGCACCGAGAGGTCGATGATCGGCACCCGCAACATCTTGCCGACGATAGGGCGGCCGATGCTCGCTTTGCCCTCCCCGAGCGCCGTGGCGACGCTGTCGACGCCGATGTAGTTCGAGCCGACGCGGCCGGCTGCGGGTGCCGTTTCGGCGATGGCCGCGCCATCGGATCGCAGCGCGACGACGCCACCGTTGAACAAGGATTGGAACACCGGGAGGCGGTCGAGCATCGCCTGTACGGCGAGCGGGCCATCGCGCATCGCCGGCGCCGCCAGGCCGGCCACTTTTTCCAGCGCTTGCAGGCGGTCGTTCAGCTCCTGGCCGATATTGTCGGCGATGAACGAAGCGGTCGAGAATTGCTGGTCGCCGAGCAGGTTTTGCATGTCCTCGCGCAATAGCCGGCTGGCGTAGGATGCCAGCGACCAGATGCCGATCAGGAAGATGGCCAGCGCCAGCAGCGTGACCCGCGTTTTCAGCGAGCGCCAGCCAAAACGTCCATGTCCGCCAAGCGGCGCCGGGCCGGCCGCCGGTTCCGGCGATCCGGCATCCGGCGCGGAGAGTGCCGAGGGTGCGGTAGTCGTAGGGGCCATCATTGATCCGGTGCGAATGTAGGGAACGTAGGATTACTCGGCGGGCAGCCAGCCAAACATTTGCGCGAGACAGGCCTGCACCTCGTGGCTCTTGTCGTAAAACCCGGAAATGCCATATGCCGCACAGGCTTCGCGCAAAGCGTCGCCGGCGCTGTTGGTCAATACCAGTACGCGGGCGCGGCTTCCCTCGCGGCGGATTTGCTCCAGCACGCGGATGCCGCTGCCGGGAGAGAGCGCCAGGTCGAGGAGGACGACATCGGGTTTCTCGGCCAGAATGGCCGCCACCGCCGCTTTCTCTCCGCCTGCCGTGCCGACAACCCCGATGCGGGGCTGAAAGGCAATCAGGCGCAGCAATTGCGCCCGGACCAGCTCTGAATCTTCGACGATGACGAGTTTCACGACGCGCTCCCACCGCTACGGTTGCCATGCCGCCAGTGTCGCCGGAAATGGGCTGCGCGGTGAGCGGCGCCGGCCGATTGGTCTGTAGGGGAAGGACGGTTCGCGTGTAGGGCGCGAACTACCGGAATACCGGGGCAGCGGGGCTACGCCGTTTCCGGCGGCCGCCCGTCGAGCAGCCCGTGGCCGACGCAGTAGCGCGCCAGTTCGGCATTGCTGGCGACGTTCAGCTTTTCCAGGATACGGCCGCGATAGGTGCTGACCGTTTTGGGCGACAGGTTCATGCGCGCGGCGATGTCGCCGACGCGCCGGCCTAGTGCCAGTTGCAGCATCACCCGGTATTCCTGCGTCGACAGCCCGTCGTGGGGGTGGATCCGGCCTTGGCCCGCCATGCGGTCGGCCATGTGTTCGGCCAGCGCGGTGCTGATGTAGCGGCCGCCGCCCATGACGCGCTCCAGCGCGGCGGCCAGTTCGTCCGCCGCCTTATCCTTGGACAGATAGCCGGCCGCGCCCATTTGCAGCACCCGTTGCGCGTAGGCCGCCTCGGCGTTCAGGCTGAGTACGAGCACGGGCATCGCGGGGGCGGCACGCAACAGGCAGGAAACGATTTCCACGCCGTCGGCATCCGGCAGGTGGAGGTCGGCGACGGCGGCCTGCCACGGGCCGCCCCGGGCCGCGGCCAAGGCCTCGGCCATGTTGCCGGCCTCGCCGACGACGGCGTCCGGCCAGCGCTGCCGGATCAACTGGCGCACGCCGAAACGGAAGATAGGGTGGTCTTCAACGAGGAGGATGTTCATCGGGGGTTCCTGCCACCGGAAACCGGATCTCGACGACCGTGCCGCAGCTCGGTTTGCTGGCAACCGTACACGCCCCGCCGAGCAGCGCGGCGCGTTCGCGCATGCCGGCAAGGCCGATGGCGCCGGGCCGGATCGCGCCGGGCGCAAAACCGCAGCCATCGTCGGCGACGGTCAGGACATAGAACGTGTTGTCGCCGCCGTCGCCCTGCTGCCCGGATATTTTCATGTTGGCGTTTCCGCAGTGCTTCAGGGCATTGGTCACCGCCTCCTGCATGATGCGGAACGCCCCCAGCGTTTGCCCTTCGCCGAGCTTGGCCTGGTCGCGTATATCGACCGTCCACGCCAGATGCCCGGCTTGCGGCAGATGGCGGAGGTAATGCTCGACGGCCGGCCCGAACCCCAGGTCATCGAGCAGCGGCGGGCGAAGTTCTGCCGTGATGCGCCGCGTCGCGCCGATGCCCTGTTCCAGAGCCTGGATCAGCGCGGCACGTTGGTCTGGCGCGATGCTCGCCGGCTCCAGCGAGCCGACGATCAGCTTGATGGCGGTAAATACCTGCCCGATCTGGTCGTGGATTTCGCGCGACAGGCGCCGGCGTTCCCCCTCGATGGCGCGTTCCTGTCCGGCGGCAAAGGTGGCGATCCGGTCGCGCGCTTCGGCGAGTTCCGATGTCCGCTCGCCGACTTTCTGTTCGAGGATCTGGTTCGAGCCGCGCAATGCTTCGGCCTCGTCGAGCTGGCGGCGGACGCTGGCGATTTCGCGTATTTCGGGCGGCGGCGCGGCCGAGCCGGCGGCCGGCGAGCGTACCGCCGAGCACGCCGAAGAATGTGGCGACGAGGATGCCGGTGGTCAACGCGCCGGCCGCCGCGAGCAGCGGCGCACGATAGGCGGCGTTCGAGATCTCCAGCACGACAGTCCACGACGAAACCGACGACTTGACCTTGAAGCTGCGGGCGGCATCCTCTTTCCGGCCGGGCGTCATCCACGCCGGGGTGCGCCGGGCAATCGCCTCGCCGCGACCATCGAGCAGCGACAAAGACCAGTCGGCGGGCAGCCCTACCCGATCGAGGCGCCGCTGAAAATGACCGGTCTCGAAGGTGACCAGCATGAGGTAGGCCGCACGCCCATCGCGCATTGTCGGCACGGCCATGGCGACCAGCGGCTTTTTGGCGATCGGCCCGATGAAAGTGTCGCCCACGGCCGGGCGGCCCGTGGCTACGGCCAATTGCGCCGCAGAGTTCCCCTGCGGGCGCGGCAAGGGGGGCAACCGGGCGCCAAAACGCTCGCGCGTGTTGAACAGCATGCGCATCGGCTCGCCGGTATCGGCAAGAATAACGTGGTTGCCGAAGGTTTCGCGGTAGCTCTGCGCCTCCGCGTACAGTTGTTCCCAGTGCGCGGGATCGTCGATCAAGGGCGACAACGCCAGCATGTTCAGTGCGCCCAGGCTCGAATCCAGTTGCTGGTCGATCGCGGCGGCGAAGTTTCTGGTCAGGTTGGTGGCCGCTTCTTCCTGTTTGGCGTAGGCCGCGCGCACGCTGTTGACCGCCATCCACGCCGCCAGCGCCAGCAGCGGCAACACGCTGAACCAGATCAGCCGGGTGAGAAAACGGGAAAGCGGCATTCCCGTCGCATTCCCGGTCGCCGCATCAGGAAGAGGTGGCATTGTCTGACCCGGTAGCCCGGCGGGAATTTGTGCGCCACTGCGAAAAACTGGCGGGGGAGCCGTTCATCTTGTCTCCTTGTCTCTTCTGGCAGCGTTCATTGCATTGTAATACAGTGAGGTGTGTACGCAATCGCGCCGCCCGGTCGATCGGGCGCACCGGTGGCCGGATGCATGCGTTATACTCTTGCGCAAAACACGATACCGTCGGACAGGGAACCCATAGAGAATGAGCGAACGCGAAGTTGACCAAGCGTTGGTCGAGCGCGCACAGGGCGGCGACAGGAAGGCTTTCGAGGTATTGTTTGCGAAATACCAGCGCAAGCTGGGTCGCCTGCTGTCGCGTTTCATACGCGACCCCGCCGAAGTCGAGGATGTCGCCCAGGAGGCTTTCATCAAGGCATACCGGGCGTTGCCGTCGTTTCGCGGCGACAGCGCCTTCTATACTTGGCTGTATCGGATCGGGATCAATACGGCGAAGAACTATCTGGTCGCGCAAGGCCGGCGCGCGCCGACCTCGACGGATTTCGACGCGGACGAGGCGGAAACGTTCGAAGACGCCGGCCAGCTGCGCGACATCAACACGCCGGAGAGCCTCTTGCAGACAAAGCAGATCGGGCAAACGGTGAATTCCGCGATGGACGCGCTGCCCGAGGAATTGCGTACAGCCATCGTCCTGCGCGAGCTTGAGGGTTTGAGCTACGAGGAAATCGCGGAGTCGATGAACTGCCCGATCGGTACCGTGCGCTCGCGGATATTCCGTGCGCGCGAGGCGGTGGCGGCAAAGCTTCGCCCGCTCCTCGATACGTCTCTGGATCGCCGGTGGTAGCTGCGCGAACGGAAGGGGGCGCGTCGTGATCGATGCCGGAGGCACCGTCGTCGCGCTCGACCGGGAGTTTGCCGTCGTGCGCATGGACGAGACCGGGTGCGGCCGTTGCCAGGAGGAGGGCGGTTGCGGCGGCAACAACATCGGCCGGATGTTTTGCGGCGCGCCGCGCACCTTCCGCGTGCTGAATCCGGGGATGGCTATCGTCGGCCAGCGCGTCCGGGTTGCAGTCCCGGAGGGTGCCGTCCGGCGCAGCGCGCTGGCCGCTTATGGTTTTCCGCTACTGGCGCTGTTTGCGGGCGCGATCGGCGGGTCGGCGCTGGCCGGAGAAGGCGGCGCGATTGTCGGCGCGCTGGCGTGCTTGCTGGCGAGCTGGCTCGGGTTGTGGCGAACCCGGCTCAGGCAGACGCGGGACGACCGGTTTCAGCCCTTCATCCGCTCTTGAAATTTCAAGCTTCGTCCTCACGTCGGCGTTTCATAGGCTTTTCCGCGTCTTCCTGGAGGTTTCCATTGCTATGAAACAGATTGTCACAGCGTTATTTTTTTTCCTGTTTTCGCTGATCGCGCAGGCTCAGAACCGGGGGCTGCCCGACTTTACCGAACTCGTCGAAAAACAGGGGCCGGCCGTCGTCAATATCAGCACGACCCAAGTGGTGCGCGGCAACGGGCGCAACGCGACACCGTTCCCGTTCGACGAAAACGACCCGATGTTCGATTTTTTTCGCCGTTTCATCCCGCGTCAGCCCGGCATCCAGGGCGCTCCGCGCGACTTCGAGAGCCGCTCGCTCGGTTCCGGTTTCATCGTCAGCGCCGACGGCTACGTCCTGACCAACGCGCACGTCGTCGAGTCGGCCGACGAGATTCTCGTCCGCCTGACCGACAAGCGCGAATTCAAGGCCAAGGTGATCGGCGCCGACAAGCGTACCGACGTGGCGCTCATCAAAATCGACGCGGCGGGTCTGCCGGCGGTGCATCTGGGCGACCCGAACGCGCTCAGGGTGGGCGAATGGGTGGTCGCCATCGGCTCTCCGTTCGGTTTCGATAACAGCGTGACGGCCGGCATCGTCAGCGCCAAGGGGCGTTCCTTGCCGCAAGAGAATTTCGTCCCCTTCATCCAGACCGACGTGGCGATCAACCCGGGCAACTCCGGGGGGCCGCTGTTCAACATGAAGGGTGAGGTCGTCGGCATCAACTCGCAGATCTATAGCCGTTCCGGCGGATTCATGGGGATCTCGTTCGCTATCCCGATCGACGTGGCGATGGAGGTACAGGGGCAGTTGCGCGCCAACGGCAAAGTCAGTCGCGGCCGGATCGGTGTCGTGATCCAGGAAGTCACGAAAGAGCTGGCCGATTCCTTCGGCTTGAGCAAGGCGCAGGGCGCCGCGGTCAGTTCTGTCGAGAAAGGTAGCCCGGCCGACAAGGCGGGGGTGGAGGCCGGGGATGTGATCCTCAAGTTCGACGGCAAGATGATCGCCGGTTCGAGCGATCTGCCGCGCATCGTCGGTGCCATCCGGCCGGGAACCCGCATCTCCATGCAGATCTGGCGAAAGGGTGCAACCAGGGAGGTGAGCGTCGTCGTCGGCGAGGTTCCCGACGAAAAAATCGCCGCCAAGAGCGGCAAGCCCAACAAACCGGTCGAAACGGCCGCGAACCGGCTGGGACTGGTGGTGTCCGAGCTGAACGAAGAGCAGAAACGCGAGCTTAAGGTGAACGGCGGCCTGGTCGTCGAGGATATTCGCGGCAGCGCGGCGCGCGCCGATTTGCGCGCGGGCGACATCATTCTGGCGCTGATTTCACGCGGGGCGAGCACCGATATCAAGAGCGTCGATCAGTTCAACAAATTGTTGGCGCAGATCGACAAGAGCGCCAACATTACCTTGCTGGTGCGGCGCGGCGACATGCAGACCTTCGTGACGGTCAAGGGGCAATCCGACAAAAAAAGCGAATGAGCGCGGCGATATTTCGGGAAAAAGTTGAACGCATCAGTCGGGTATTTTAGAATGTCAGCCAACGCTTATGGAGAGTCGCATTCATGTTCAGCCGCCTGCGCGAAGACATCCTGTCGGTATTCGACCGCGACCCCGCCGCACGCACCTCGTGGGAGGTGCTGACCTGCTACCCGGGAGTGCACGCGCTGATCCTGTACCGCTTGGCGCATTGGCTGTGGACGCATCAATTCCGCTGGCTGGGCCGTTTTGTTTCGCATTTCGCGCGCTTTATTTCCGGCATTGAGATACATCCCGGCGCAACGATAGGCCGGCGCTTTTTCATCGACCACGGCATGGGCGTGGTGATCGGCGAGACGGCGGTGATCGGCGACGACGTGACGCTGTACCACGGCGTGACGCTGGGCGGCACCTCATGGAACAAAGGGCGCCGCCATCCGACTGTGGAAAGCGGCGTGGTGATCGGCGCCGGCGCCAAGGTGCTTGGCCCGATCATGGTAGGCGCGCGCGCCAAGGTCGGCTCCAACGCCGTGGTGGTCAAGGATGTGCCGGCGGGGACGACGGCGGTCGGTAATCCGGCGCGCATCATCGATACCGAACAGGCGCAAAAGCGCGAGGAAAAAGCCGGGCAGATGGGGTTTTCCGCCTATGCGCTGGCGTCCAACCAGGACGATCCGCTGGCCAAGGCAATCCACGGGTTGCTCGACCATGCGGTGGAAACCGACAGGCGGTTCGAGCTGCTGCTCAAGAAACTGGAATCGGCCGGCGTGTCAGTCGAGGATGAACTGGCG
Organism: Betaproteobacteria bacterium; assembly: GCA_016208425.1. Lineage (GTDB taxonomy): Bacteria > Pseudomonadota > Gammaproteobacteria > Burkholderiales > Rhodocyclaceae > JACQYA01. The sequence continues at coordinate 7,126 of JACQYA010000140.1, read as the reverse complement.
ACCGCCGACAAATTCGATCCGAAATACTTGGGCAAAATTGTTGACTAAATTGCGCCGCGCCGCTTATAGTTGACAAAATTAATCAAGTATTATCTGGAGAAACCCGATGCGATTGACAACCAAGGGGCGTTTTGCGGTCACCGCGATGATCGATCTGGCGCTGCGCGGCGATGACGGCCCGGTGACGCTGTCCGGGATCAGCGAGCGGCAGAAAATTTCGCTTTCCTATCTCGAACAACTGTTTGGCCGTCTGCGCCGGTGCCGGCTGGTCGACAGCGTGCGCGGGCCGGGCGGCGGTTACTGCCTGGCGCGTCCGGTCGAGCAGATCAGCGTCGCCGACATCATCCGCGCGGTCGACGAGCCGATGGATGCGACGCAGTGCGGCGGCAAGGAAAACTGCCGTGACGAAGACCGTTGCATGACGCACGATCTGTGGGCCACGCTGAACGTCAAGATGTACGAGTATCTCAACTCGGTATTCCTGTCCGAACTGGTCGAACGGCATCGCGGTAAGATGGGCGCGGGCGCCGTCGTGCTCAAGGATGCGCGGCGGATAGGGCCGCGCCCGCGCGCCAGGGTTGTCGCGAAGGCCGCTTGAAGCCCGGAAATCATGTTTGCTCCCGTCTATTTCGATCACAACGCGACGACGCCGCTCGCTCCGGCGGTGCTGGAAGCGATGTTGCCTTGGCTCACGGCGCAATTCGGCAACGCTTCCAGCCGCCATGAATATGGTCGCGCGGCAAGGCGGGCAATCGACGAGGCGCGCGCCAGGGTCGCTGCGGCGGTGGGCGCACATGCGACGGAAATTATATTTACCGGCGGCGGTTCGGAAGCGAACAATCTCTTTATCAAGGGCGCTAGCGCGTGCCTGAGACCCGGCCTGCTCGCCGTCGGCGCCACGGATCATCCTTGCGTCATCAAGCCGGCCGAACAGTTGACCCAACGCGGCTGGTTGCTGCGCAAGCTGGCGGTCGACGGCGAAGGCCGGATCGGCACGGAAAATTTTCTGGCGACGCTGGCGCAAAAGCCCGGGATCGTATCGGCGATGCTGGCCAACAACGAAACGGGCGTGTTGCAGGATCTGCCGGCCTTGGCCGAACCGGCGCGGGCGGCCGGTGCCTGGTTCCACACCGACGCGGTGCAGGCGCTGGGCAAGATCCCGGTCGATTTTCGCGCGCTGAACGCGGCCGGTGTGCACGCCATGACGCTCTCGGCGCACAAGATCGGCGGGCCGAAAGGCGCGGCGGCGCTGGTGCTCGACAAGCGGGTCGAACTGGAACCGCTGATCGCCGGCGGCGGGCACGAGCGCGGGCTGCGTTCCGGCACCGAGAACGTCGCGGCGATTGTCGGATTCGGCGTCGCGTGCGAGTTGGCCGTGCACGGCATGGCGGAAGCCGCGCCGCGCCTGGCCGCATTGCGCGAACGCTTGGAGCGGGGTTTGCTGGAGATCGGTGCAATCCTGTTTGGTGCCGGAGCGGAACGTTTGCCGAACACGGCGTATTTCGCCTTGCCCGATTTCGACGGCGAAACGCTGGTCGCCCAACTCGACCGCGCCGGTTTCGCGGTCGCCAGCGGCGCGGCGTGTTCGAGCGCCAACCCGGAGCCGTCGCACGTCCTGCGCGCGATGGGCGTGGCGCCGGAACTGGCGCGCGGCGCGGTGCGCGTGAGCCTGGGCGCGGCCAACACCGCCGGGCAGGTGGAAGATTTTTTGAAAACCTTGCAGGCGACGGTCGCCAAGCTGAGGCGCCTGACCGCAATAGCGGTCTGAGTTGGTAGCCGTGTTGAGAGCCTCCTTGAATCTATGTTGAACATTACGGAGCGAGCACCATGTTGAATCTGCCGATTTATCTCGATTATTCGGCAACCACGCCGGTCGATCCGCGCGTGGCGGAGAAGATGATTCCCTATCTGGTCGAAAAATTCGGCAACCCGGCCTCGCGCTCGCACGCTTTTGGCTGGGTGGCGGAAGCGGCGGTCGAAGAAGCGCGCGAGGAAGTGGCGAAGCTGGTCAACGCCGATCCGAAGGAAATTGTATGGACTTCCGGCGCGACGGAATCGAACAATTTGGCGATCAAGGGCGCCACACATTTCTACTCCGGCAAAGGCAAACACCTGATTACCGTGAAAACCGAGCACAAGGCCGTGCTCGACACCTGCCGCGAACTTGAGCGCCAGGGGTTCGAGGTGACGTACCTCGATGTCAAGGAAGATGGCCTGCTCGACCTAGAAGCGTTCAAGGCGGCGCTACGTCCCGACACGATTCTGGTGTCGGTGATGTTCGTGAACAACGAGATCGGCGTCATCCAGCCGGTTGCCGAAATCGGTCAGATCTGCCGCGACAAGGGCATTATCTTCCACGTCGATGCGGCGCAGGCGACGGGCAAGGTGACAATCGACCTGTCAACGCTGAAGGTCGACCTGATGAGTTTCTGCGCGCACAAAACCTACGGCCCGAAAGGCATCGGCGCGTTGTACATCCGCCGCAAGCCGCGCGTGCGGCTGGAGGCGCAGATGCACGGCGGCGGACATGAGCGGGGCTTCCGCTCGGGCACGCTGGCGACGCACCAGATCGTCGGTATGGGCGAGGCCTTCCGCATTGCGCGCGAGGAGATGGACGCCGAGAACGCGCATATCCGCAAGTTGCGCGACCGCCTGCTCAAGGGCTTGTCGGATATCGACCAGGTGTTCGTCAACGGCGATATGGAACAGCGCGTTCCCCATAACCTGAACATCAGCTTCGCCTACATCGAAGGCGAGTCGATGCTGATGGCGATCAAGGATCTCGCCGTCTCGTCGGGATCGGCCTGCACTTCGGCGTCGCTTGAACCCTCGTATGTATTGCGCGCCCTGGGTCGCGAGGACGAGCTGGCGCACAGCTCGATCCGCTTCACGATCGGCCGCTTCAATACCGAAGAGGAAATCGACTACGCGGTCAAACTGCTGCACGAAAAAATCGGCAAGCTGCGCGAACTTTCCCCGCTTTGGGAAATGGTGCAGGATGGTGTCGACCTGAGCACCGTTCAATGGGCGGCGCATTGATAAGGCACTTCACGAATTATTGGAGATAAATCATGGCATACAGCGTCAAGGTTCTGGATCATTACGAAAACCCGCGTAACGTCGGTTCCTTCGGCAAGGAGGAGGAAGGCGTGGCGACCGGCATGGTCGGCGCGCCGGCTTGCGGCGACGTGATGAAGTTGCAGATCAAGGTCGGCAAGGATGGCGTGATCGAGGATGCGAAGTTCAAGACTTACGGTTGCGGTTCGGCGATTGCTTCGTCTTCGCTGGTCACCGAGTGGGTAAAGGGCAAGACGATCGATCAAGCGCTCGACATCAAGAATACGCAGATTGCCGAGGAACTCGCCTTGCCGCCGGTTAAAATCCACTGCTCGATTCTCGCCGAGGACGCGATCAAGGCGGCGGTGGCGGATTACAGGAAGAAGCACGGCGAACACTAACGAACCCTTAGGTTGAGGAAGGAGGAATTGCAATGGCGGTTACGTTATCCGAACGGGCGGCAAAGCATGTCGCCAACTATCTGAAAAAGCGCGGCAAGGGCGTCGGCCTGCGGCTTGGCGTGCGCACCAGCGGTTGTTCCGGCATGGCCTACAAGCTGGAGTTTGCCGATTCCGTACTGTCCGACGACATCGAGTTCGAGTCGCACGGGGTGAAGGTGCTGGTCGATCCCAAGAGTTTTCCTTACCTGGACGGAACGGAGCTGGATTACACGCGCGAGGGCTTGAACGAAGGCTTCAAGTTCAACAACCCGAACGTCAAAGACGCCTGCGGCTGCGGCGAAAGCTTCAACGTTTGAGGCTCGCCGGGGCGTCGTTGCCCCGCGTTTGTCGTACTGTCTGCGTGCGGGGCGCCTGGCTCGGCTTCGCTTACCATTTTGTGCGGCATCGACCGCCGTTAGAAGCTTATGGATTTTTCTGCCGACCATTTTTCGCTGTTCGAGTTGCCGCGCGCTTTCCGGCTCGATGCGGCGGCGCTCGACGCGCGTTATCGCGAGGTTCAGGCTCAGGTGCATCCCGATCGCTTCGCCAATGCGGGCGACGCCGAGCGCCGCCTCTCCCTGCAGTGGGCGACGCGGGTCAACGAGGCTTACCACACGCTGAAAAAACCCTTGTCGCGAGCACGCTACTTGTTGCAAGTGTCGGGGCACGATGTCGCGGCCGAAAACAACAACGCGATGCCGGTCGATTTTCTGATCGAGCAGATGGAGTGGCGCGAGGCGGTGTCCGAAGCGCGCGCCGCAGCCGAACAGCACGAGCTGGAGCATCTGCATCATCGTTTGAAGCAGAATATGGGCGAGCGTTACGAGGAACTGGCCGTGCTGCTCGACGATAGTCACGATGAGGCGCAGGCGGCGGATCGCGTACGGCGTCTGATGTTTCTCGAGAAGTTGCTGGCCGAGATCGACGACGCCATCGCATCGCTTGAAGAATAAGAGAATCCGGGGACACACCACCTTTATGGCACTTTTGCAGATTGCAGAGCCGGGCGAGTCGGCGGCGCCGCACCAGCACAAACTGGCGGTCGGCATTGACCTGGGAACGACCAACTCGCTTGTCGCCACGGTGCGCAGCGGTCTGGCCGTCGTGCTCAACGACGAGTTGGGGCGGCCGTTGCTGCCTTCGGTCGTCCATTACGAAGCGGACGGCAGAAATGAAGTCGGCTACGAAGCGCAGGCCAGGCAAGCGCTCGACCCGCGCAACACCATCGGTTCGGTGAAGCGTTTCATGGGGCGCGGCTTGCACGACATCACCCATCGCGAGTCCATGCCTTACGAGTTTGAAAGCAGCGCGGAAGCGCCCGGCATGGTGCGTCTGCGCACGGCGGGCGGCGTCAAAAGCCCGGTTGAGGTTTCGGCCGACATCCTGCGCACGCTGCGACTGCGCGCCGAGGTGGCGCTCGGCGGGCAATTGGTCGGCGCGGTGATTACTGTTCCGGCGTATTTCGACGATGCCCAGCGCCAGGCGACCAAAGACGCAGCCAAGCTGGCCGGTATCCCGGTCTTGCGCCTGATCAACGAGCCGACCGCAGCCGCCATCGCCTACGGGTTGGACAACGCGGCCGAGGGGGTTTACGCGGTCTACGATCTGGGCGGCGGCACGTTCGACATCTCGGTTCTCAACCTGTCGAAGGGCGTCTTTGAGGTGCTGTCGACGGGCGGTGACTCGGCGCTGGGCGGCGACGATTTCGACCAGCGCATTTTCTGCTGGATTCTGGAGGCCGCCAAGCTGTTGCCGCTGTCGGTCGAAGACGCCCGCCTGCTCCTGACGCGCGCGCGCGAGGCCAAGGAATATCTGACTTATCATGGTGTTGCGCCGGTCACCACGCGCCTGAACAGCGGCGAAGTGGTCGACTTGGAACTGACTACTGAAACATTTGGCGAGATCTCGCAGACACTGGTCGCCAAGACCTTACAGCCGGTCAAGAAAGCCTTGCGCGACGCCGGGCTTACGGTTTTCGACGTCAAGGGCGTGGTGATGGTCGGCGGGGCGACACGCATGCCGCAGGTGCAGCACGCCGTCGGCGAATTTTTTAAGCAGGACCCGCTGAACAATCTCGACCCCGATAAAGTGGTCGCGCTGGGCGCCGCGATGCAGGCCAACCTGCTGGCCGGCAACCGGGCGCCCGGCGACGACTGGCTGTTGCTCGACGTTATTCCGCTGTCGCTCGGGCTGGAGACGATGGGCGGCCTGGTCGAAAAGATCATTCCGCGCAATTCGACGATTCCGGCGGCGCGCGCGCAGGAATTCACCACTTTCCGCGACGGCCAGACGGCGCTCGCGGTGCATGTCGTGCAGGGCGAGCGCGAGCTGGTCAGCGACTGCCGCTCGCTGGCGCGCTTCGAGCTGCGCGGCATCCCGCCGATGGTGGCGGGGGCGGCGCGCATTCGCGTCACCTTTCAGATCGATGCCGACGGCCTGCTCTCGGTCGCCGCGCGCGAACAGACCTCGGGCGTCGAGGCCAGCGTCACCGTCAAACCGTCCTACGGGCTGTCCGACGACGAAATTGCCGGCATGCTCAAGGATTCTCTGGCGCATACCAAGGATGACGCCTTCCGGCGCGCGCTGAAAGAAGCGCAGGTCGAAGCGCAGCGCCTGATCGATGCCGTCCAGTCGGCGATCAAGAGCGACGGGGAACTGCTTTCGGCCGAACAAAGAACCCGCGTCGAAGCGGCAATCATCAAATTGCAAACCGCAGCCCTCAGTGAAAGCCGTCGCCACCTGACCTTGGCGATGGACGATCTGGAAGCCGAAACCAAGGATTTCGCCGCACGGCGCATGGACAAATCGATCCGCCGCGCGCTCGCCGGCAAGAGCATCCACCAGCTCGAAGCGGCCGGCAACCCCTCGCAGACCCAGGTCTCCAAGGGAGAAGCCGAGTGACGCAAATCATCGTCCTGCCGCATATCGAGCTTTGCCCGGACGGCGCCGTGATCGAAGCCGAGGCCGGAAAATCGTTGTGTGAGAACCTGCTGGAAAACGGCGTCGCCATCGAACACGCCTGCGAGTTGTCGTGTGCCTGCACGACCTGCCACGTCATCGTGCGCGAAGGATTTCAGACGCTGGATCCGTCGGAAGAACTGGAGGACGATCTGCTCGATAAAGCCTGGGGCCTGGAACCGAATTCCCGACTATCGTGCCAGGTGATCGTCGGCACGACTCCGCTGGTTGTCGAAATTCCGCGCTACTCGATCAATATGACCAAAGAAGGCAAGCGTTAGGAGATCTGCCGATGAAATGGACTGACATCAACGACCTCGCCATCGAACTCGCCGAAGCGCATCCCGAGGTCGACCCGCTGAAAATCAACTTCGTTGATCTGATGAACTGGGCGATGGCCTTGCCCGGCTTCGACGACGACGCCGAACACTGCGGCGAGAAGATTCTCGAAGCCATCCAGCAGGCGTGGATCGACGAGGGTAATCCCCCCGGAAATTAGCGGCAGTTAAAAGTAGAATTTTCTCCACGGCAGCCCGAGGAAATTTTACATGAAGACGTCACGCTTTTCAGACAGCCAGATCATCGCCGTACTCAAGCAGGCCGAGGGCGGCAGCCCGGTCCCGGAACTGTGCCGGGAACACGGCATCAGTTCGGCCACGTTTTACAAATGG
>JACQYA010000139.1 GCA_016208425.1 Betaproteobacteria bacterium | reverse complement strand
TCGATTTCTACAACCGCCGTCGTCCTCATTCAACGCTTGACGGAAACACACCAGACACGGCTTACTTCAACCTCAGCAAGTCACCGCTCGCCGCGGCGGCTTAAAACCCGGCAGAGATATCACTTAAGAAAATCGGAATTATGTCCAGCTGAATGGGGCCACCTCTCACATCCACCAGCGGCTTGCCACGCAGCTTGCCCGACTCGTAGGCATCCTGAAGGGCGGCCTGTAACGATTTGTCGTCATTGCCGGCACCGTGGATGGTCAAGGCCACATTGAGCGGAATCTGGCCACGCTCGACGGCGACGACCAGACGTTCCTCGCCTTCCTCCAGCAAAGTCAGCATGCCTTGGACGTAGTGCGGAGTCATGCCGATCTTGGTGGCGATCTCCTTGGGTGAATGTCCCTTGGCGCGCAGTGCAGTGATGCTGGCCAGATTCTCCAGTGGTTTCTCCTGTCGGCGCGCAATGTTCTCGACGAGGCTCATCAGGAAGGCGTCCTCGTCGCTGATCTCGACGACGATGGCCGGGATTTCCTTTTCGCCGAGATTTCGGAAGGCCGTCAGCCGGTCCTCGCCGAATACCAGCACATACCGCTGCTCGCCGGAGTCGGTAGTGCGCGGCGTCACTTTGATCGGTTTCTTGAGGCCGATATCCTTGATGTTGCCGACGATGACCTTGAATGCCTTGATGTTCCGGTCACGTGGATTGAGCACGTCGATCTTGTCGATCGGGATCATGCGGATTTCTTCGTGGGTCTGTTTTGGACTCATGCAGCCCTCCGTATCCGGGTGCGTCCGGCCATGCCGTAGAGGTAGTCGAGGGTCTCGAAGCGGTAACTGTCGAACTCGATGGCGTTCTGCTCGGCCAACTGGATCTTGGGCTGGCCGAAGTCGAGCCGGGGCAGCAGGTAATAATCCATCGGCCCTTGGTTGTCTGGGTCGAGGCGGATGGCCACGGTGATGTCCGGTTGCAGGGAGGTATCGAAGCGGATCTTCCAGCGATGGCTGCCGGTCTCGTAGGTGTGGCAGCGGGCGAGCACCAGAGAAACGGTGAATTCATCATTGACGCACAGCAGGTCGTTGGCGGGATCGCGGAACACGCTGCCGCCAATACGGCCGATCTCGATTTCCGCCTGAGCCACCACCTGGGGGTGCAGCTGGCGCAGGAGTCGATTGACCTCCAGATAGCGGTAATCGCGATCCGGGGTGTAGCCAACCATCTTGTAGGCGCGGATCAGGCTGTCGAACCGGTGCGCATACACGGCCGCCGACGGCATGCTCTCGGTTTCATTGATGATCAGGCCAGAGAGATAGCCGTGCTTCTGATACAGGTCGCGTAGCCGTTCGATCAATTCCTCGTTGGTATAGCGCCGGGCGCGCTCGCGCATGATGCCCTGCACCGTATAGAACATCTCGGGCGGGACGATGGGATCAAAGGCGCCATCCTTGCGAATCCACAATTCGGGGGGATTCACGGTGCGCTCTTTCTTGAGTTTGAAGGAGGTCCGGTTGTAGATGTTGTTGCCGATGTATTTCTCGTTGGTCAGGACTTCTTGCACCGACGATCGCGTCCAGGGTCGGTCCAGGTCAGTGCGCACCTTCATGCCACTGAGCCGGCCGGCGATGGCGGACTCCGAGAGCGATTCGTTGACGAACCACTGGTAGATCAGGTTGACGATGCGCTGCTCGTCCTCGGGGCCGGGAACGAGAATCACGCGGTCGGTTTGCAGGCTTTTGTGCTCGCCGCGGTCAGCCACGCATCGGTATGTTTCCGTTGCCTGGCGGCATAGGTTTTGTCGGCCTTGCGCTTTGCCTGTTGCCAGCGTCGGCGACGCTCACGCTGGCATTCCGGATCGGAACAGGTTTGTTGGTGCTTGACGTGGCGATGGGGTGTGAAGAGTTTGCGGCAGATGAGGCATTTCCTGATTGTCATGACATCTCCAGGTGCAGCGTCCTGACGATGTCTGCGGAACTTGACTGACGATCTTCGTGCTGATGACCTGTAGATCTACTGCAGGGAATCAAATTCGCGAGGTCGATGCCGGCGTTGTTGCATGAGCACCGGCAGGAACACTGCAGAGACGCTCCGATCAAAAGTTGAGAATTTCCCCGCAGGCACGGTCACTGCACAGCACCTACAGAGAATCTGAAACACGCCGGCCATGCCGCCACCCGAAATGCGCCCTTTTTGGCCGCATTTCGGTGACGCAACTGGGTTCCCCGCCATTACGACCGCGCTCACGTTGGTGCTCGCCACGGCCTTGATGTGGCTTTCCTAGCTGGAGAAACTAAACAAACAGCATTAATGTGACACCCGCGCGGAAATTGGCGGGCAGATTCAAGCCTGACGTGCAACAGCGTCATGACGCGAGTGTAGCTGCATCATAAAAACCTCGTGTGGCGTTTTGAAACCGGGGCATTTTCTGGGACGGTGGTTGAGGCGGTGCATGGCAAAGGCGATCTGGTCTGGGGTAATGGAATCGAAGCTCATCTTCTTCGGGAAGAGCTGGCGGATCAGGCCGTTCATATTCTCGTTCGCACCGCGCTCCCAGGAAGCGTATTCGCACCCTGAGCTTTCGCGATGCGCGCGAGGGCCGGCTGTGGATCGAGCAGGAGAAAACCGGAAGCAAGGTCTGCATCCCCCTGGAACTGCGACTCGGCGCCGTCAATTGGTCGGTCGGTGAAATCGTCCAGCGCTGTCGCGACGTGGTGGTCAGCCGCTACCTCATTCACCACTCGGAGCATCAGGGTCGTGCCAAGCCGGGCAACCCTGTCCGGGCCACCTCCCTGTCCTGCGATTTCGCCAAGGCACGCGAGTTGGCAAAGATCAAATGGCCGCCGGGAAAATCACCGGCAAGTTTTCACGAGATTCGCTCTCTTGCGGCCCGCCTCTATGCTGATCAGGGCGTCGATGTTCAGGCGCTTCTGAGCCACAAATCGCCCGACATGACCGCCGTCTATCGCGACGTTCGCGGCGCCGACTGGATCACCGTCCAGCTTCCGTAAATCCTTGCGGTAAACACGCCGGCGAGCGGCGCCTCGCGACCTTTCCGAGATCGCGTTTTACCAGTTTATTACCAGGATTTTACCAGCCTGCTCGCAGAGAACTGTTTTTGCTGGTTTTTTTATCAATGCACCGTGCACACCATGCACGGATCGAACGAGCGCACGACGTGCTGCACGACCGGCGGCGAACGTTCTTCATCGCCGACAATCAAGCCGACCAGCGCCTGTTCGAGCGCACCGGGGACGCCGCCGGCGTCGCGCGGCGAAAAGTTCCAGGTGGTGGGGGCGACGATCTGGTAAGCCGCGATCTTGCCCTTTTCGATGCGCAACCAGTGGCCGAGCGCGCCGCGCGCGGCTTCGACGAGGCCGGCGCCGCTGCCCGAACCGGGCAGCGGCCACTGCTGGCAGAACGGCTCGTCGGGAACCAGCGCGCGCGCCCAGCGCTCCATCGCCGGAACAACCCGCGCGATTTCCAGCAGCCGGGCGATGGCGCGCGCCCTGACGTTGCCGCCGTCGGCGGCGACCAGCGCGCGCAATAGCGGGTGTCCGGCGACGAGCTGGCGGGCCAGCGCGCCGGTCTCGACGACCCGCCCGCCGTAACGCGGCGCTTTGCACCAAGTGTAGGCCTCCGGCTTTTGATCGAAACGGTCGAACCGTTCAAACCCGCCGCTGAACGGTACGGTCTCGCCGTTCAGCGGATGGCGCGACCCGTCGCCGGCCAACCAGGCATGGGCCACATCTTCGCTGACTTGCCGCGCATCGTAAGGCACGAAGTTGCCGTCCCAGACGCCGCGCGCAAAAAGTTGCTCGTCTGCGCCGCCATACGCGCCATGGCTGAGAAAAACGTCGCTGGCGCGCCCGATGACGCCGAGTTTCAGATCATCGGCGATGTCGAGAAAGCGGGCAAAATCCGACTCGTGGCCGCCCGCCCAGGCATCGAGCCCGGCGGGCGTGGCGAGGGCGGAAACGTTTTCGAGCACATCGCCAAACAGCGTTTTTTCCAGGAAGGCGCGAAAATCGCGCAGCACGGCAAACAGGCGCACCCGCTCGGTCGAGGTCGCCGCCCGGGTTGTGCCGCCGGGTTGTAGCGCCAGGCTGTGCGGCCATTTGCCGGCCAGGGTGCCCATGATGCGCAGAAAATCGGCGCGCGCCGGCAGCATCTCGGCCGGCGCCTCGCCGACGGCGGCCTTGAACCGCCGTTCGGCCACCGCGTGCCACGGGCGCCCACGATACGCCTCGCGCGCAAAGTCGGGCATGAAAAAGAGGTAGAAATGCGTCAGGTGATCGGCGACGTTTTCGCAAGCGAGGATCAGGTTCTGCGCCAGGCGGCCGTTCGGCGGCATCGCCAGACCTGCCGCATCGGCCAGCGCGGAGGCGGCCGCCGCCGACTGCGCCACCGAGCAGATGCCGCAGATGCGCGGCACGATGACCAGCGCGTCGAGCGGGTGTTTGCCGACCAGCATTTGCTCGAAGCCACGGTAGAGCAACGATGCGACCCGCGCCGACACGACGCGCCCTCCGGCGATGTCCAGCCTGACTTCGAGGTCGCCCTCGACGCGGTTGAAGGGACCGATAACCAAGCGGCGGCTCTCAGGAAACTCGCCGGGCCGTCCCAAGAGTTTCTTGGCCCCCGCTGGGGGCGGCTCGACCCGCAGGAGAGAATCGGGGGCGGCGCTCATTTCGGCCCGGTTTTCCTGAGCGCCGGCGCGATCACCGGATGATCCGAACGCGAGTTCTCGCGTACCCGTTTCGGCGTCGCCGACTTCGACAGCGCGGCGAGCGCGATGAACCAGGCTTTCGGCATATCGAGCGGCAAACCGATGGGGATGCCGGCGACCTTGGGCGTTTCCATGAAGGGATGGCCCGGGTCCTCGAATCCCGGCTCGGTACACGAGATGCAGGCAAAACCGCCGCGCACGCACGATCCGGCGCCGTTCCACGGGCGCGTATTGCAGTCGGCGTGCGCTTGCGTTCCCTTGCAGCCCATGTTTTCCATCAAGCAACCGAGGTCGGACAGTTTCTGCGCACTGGCCTTGAACTCGTAGTACTCGTTGCGCGGGCAACCGTGGTGCACCAGTTGTTCGGCGTAGAAGCGCGGCCGTTGCCAGCCGTCCAGGCTCTCTGCGGTCAAGGCGCCTCCGACCAGCGCGAACAGCGTATCGACGATCCAGCCGGGATGCGTCGGGCAACCGGCGACGTTGATGACCGGCAGACCCGCTGCGGCGCGAAAATCCTTGCCCAGCAGACCGCCATGCTCGTCTCCGTCGAATTGCAGGCCGCCCGCTTCGGTCGGGTTCTCGCCCACCGCATTGACGCCGCCGTAGGCCGTGCAGGTGCCGATGGCGAGCACATGTCGCGCGCGCGCCGCCAGCCGCTGCACCCAATGAATCATCGGCGTCCCGCTGCCGGACAGGATATGGAAACGCCCGCTGCCGTTCGGCCCGCGCAACAGCGCGCCCTCGACGCACAGGATATCGAACGCGAGATCGCCGCCCGCCGCCGATTCCAGCAGCGACAGTGCCTCGCCCCCGCACGCCTCGGACAGCCCAGGATGCCAGAGCAGGTCGATACCGCTGCTGGCGAGCTGGGTAAAAACCCCGCTGCGGTTTTCTGCGCCGAGCAGGGATTGCGTGCAGCCACCACAGCCGGAGGCTTGCAGCCAAAGGAGTTTCATCCGCGTTCCAGCCCGTAGCGCACCAGCTTGTTGCGCAAGCCGACGCGCGACAGGCCGAGTTCGGCCGCCGCTTTCGACTTGTTCCAGCGCAGGCGGATCATCGTTTCCTTGACAACGCGCGCCTCCAGCGCGTCCATGCGCTCCTTGAGCCCGCCTCCGATGCCGAGCAGCGGCAGCAAATCGTCTTCCTGCCGGTCGACGGCGGGCGTGCGCAGGATGCGCGGCGCCAGCAGGTCGGCGCCGAGCAGCGGCGAATCGGCGAGCGCCAACATGCGCAGGATCTCGTTCTGCAGCTCGCGCACGTTGCCCGGCCAGCGGTAGGCTGCGATGCAGGCGAGCGCCTCGTTGGTGAAGCCGTCGGCCTTCTTGCCCAAGGCTTTCTGGGCGGCGTCGAGCAGACGCGCGGCGAGCAGAGAAATATCCATCGGCCGCTCGCGTAGCGGCGGCAAGCGCAAGGTGACGGTGGCCAGCCGATAGTACAGATCCTCGCGGAAACGTCCGGCCAGTATGTCGGCTTCGAGGTCGCGGTTGGTCGCCGCGACGACGCGCACGTCGACCGAAACGGGCCGCGCACCGCCGAGCGGCCGGAACTCGCCTTCCTGTAGCACGCGCAGCAGTTTCACCTGGAACGCGGGGCTGGTCTCGCCGATCTCATCGAGAAAAACCGTGCCGCCATCGGCCTGCTGGAAGCGGCCTGTCCTGTCCTCGTAGGCGCCGGTGAAGGCGCCGCGCTTGTAGCCGAAGAGCTCGGCTTCGAGCAACTGGTCGGGCAGCGCGCCGCAGTTCTCGACGACGAACGCCTTTTCGGCGCGCCGGCTCTGGTAGTGGATGGCACGCGCCAGCATTTCCTTGCCGGTGCCCGATTCGCCGCCGATCAGCACCGAGAGGTCGTAAGGCGCGATTTTGTCGACCAGGTCGCAAACGGCGTTGAGCGGACTTTTCGGCGTGCGGATCAGCCCGTCGAGACCGAAAGCGCGCTTGACCCGCTCGACTTTCAGCTCGACCCGCCGGGCAAGCACCGGCTCGCTGGCGCGCAGCTCGACCGAAAGCCGCTGGTTTTCCTGTTGCAGGCGGTAGACGTTGGCCGCCGCCTGCAAGGTGAGCAGCAGTTGTTCGGGCTGCCAGGGTTTCATCAGATACTGGTAGATGCCCGCCTCGTTGACCCCCGCGATGATGTCCTCGGCCTCGGTATAGGCGGAAAGTATGATGCGCAGCGTATCCGGCCACTGGTTGCGCACGAGCTTGAGGAACTCGACGCCGGTCATGCCCGGCATGCGTTGGTCGCAGACAACAAGCTGTATCCACTCGCGCTCCATCACGCCTTTCGCCGCTTCGGCGCTGGCGGCGGTGAACACCTCGAAATCCTCCTCCAGCGTGCGGCGCAGGGCTTCGAGCGAGCGCTTTTCGTCGTCGACGACGAGCACCGTGGGAAGTTTCAGCTTGGGCATATCGGTCATTCGCCAGAGCCTTTCGCAACGGGTTTGTCCGCGCTCCAACCCAAGTCCCGGTGGATCGCCAGATGGCGCGGCGTCCAGGAGTGGGGCGACTTGTGCACGAAACGGAAACGCGCCACATGATAGCTTGGATCGAAGCCGTAAAAGTTGCGCCGCATCTGCGCCAACTCCTCGGCGCGGTACGCGGCCAAGGGTTTGACGGCTTCGTCGGCGGCGCGCCGGTCGCGCTTGGCGCGCATCTGTCCGGCGAAGTCCGGCGCGGCGGCGAGTCCGGCGGCGCGGCCCGCCACTTCGCTGAGGAAGGCTTCCGGGTCGGCGGCAAGACAGGCATCGAGAAACCCCAGCGCGACGCCCGCCGCCGCGCTCATCGGCAGCCGGTTTTGCATGATCGCCCGCGCTCCGTCGGCGCCGACGCGCGGCGGCAGAAGATACGTCCAGTATTCCGAGCCGAACAGGTTGCCCATGTTCTTGTAATGCGGGTTGAGCAACACGCCGTCGCGCGCCCAGACGAGGTCGGCGGCGCGGGCGAGGAAACAGCCGCCGGCGCCGCAGTTGCCGCGTAGCGCGGCGACCGTCAGATGGCTGCAGGTGCGGATGATCGCCTCGGCGAGATCGTCCATCGCACCGATATTGGCCAACGACTCGTCGGCCGGCGAGCTGCCGTCACCCTCCGCCGCCTCGATCGTGTTCAGGTGGATGCCGTTCGCCCAGAGGTCGGCGCCGCCCATCAGCACGAGCACTTTCGTCGGCCGCGTGCAAGCCCACTCGTAGGCCTGTTGCAAACGCCGGCACTGGGTGGTGCTCATCGCGCCGTTGTAGAAATCGAAGTGCAGGAAGCCGGCCGCGCCTTCTTCCTCGTAGCGGATGTCCTGCCAAGTCTCTCCGGCCGGCGCCCACCAGGACGCCAGAGCCAGTTCGGGAACGTCGGCAAGCGCTCCGGCAAAGGCCGGCGCCGCCGGCAGCTTGATCCCGCCCGGCCGTTTCACGTGGCCTATCCACACGGCGCCGTCGCTCGTCTTGCGCAACAGCGCCGTCTCGCGACGGGCCAGTACAGCGCCCGCCGGCAGGTCGGAGAAGCGCGTGGCGATGGGCTCTCCGGGCAAGGCTCCGGCCTCCGCGCAAACGTCGAAGAGATGGCACGGCCGGCCGAAGAGGCTGTCGGCAACTCCGGGAAAACCGTCCGCCGCGCGGATCTTGGCGAGCACCGTGGCCGTTGGGTCGTTCTGCCAGTCGATACGACGATCTTCCTGCCGCATCGGCGGGCGAAACATTCCGCGCGGAGCCGGAATGCTGCCCAGAGGCGTCGGCACAAAATCGCCACCGGCGAAGCGTTCGACGGCGAGCAGCGTGGTGCGCGTCGCCGCTTCGGCCGCTTCAAGGCGATAAACGCTGGCCTTCCTGGCCGCGCGCAGCGGAAAAGTCTCGCTCGCCCACACCGGCCCGGCGTCCATTTCCGCCTCGGCCTGGAGCACCGTCACGCCCCACTCGCGGTTGCCATCCCCGCCGTTCTGGATCGCCCAGTCGAGCGCCGACGGCCCGCGGTCGCCGACGATGCCGGGGTGCACGATCAGGCAAACATGCGCGCGCCAGATCGGTTCGGGAATCGCGCGCCGCAGGTAAGGGGCGACGATCAAATCCGGCCGGAACAGCGCGACCGCCTCCTCGGCGACCGAATCGGCGATGTCGAACTCGACCGATACCCGATGCCCGCGCGCGGTCAGTTCGCTGTACAGGCGCTGCGTCAGGCTGTTGAAGGCGTGGGTCAGGAAGAGGATGCGCACTATTGCGATTCCTTTGCCGCTATAGCGGTACGTAGGGCGATCCTCACGGCGTGTCCTTGAGCAAGCTCGGGGCGATCAAGGCAAGTATCTCCAGCGCCGGTTTGCGGATTTCGGGGGCGACGCTGTTGAGCACGTCGGCTGTGCCGGCAACGACGGCAGCGAGTGCCTCGCGTACGGGACGGAAACGTTGGCCGGCTTCGGTTGCGTCTAGGGCGGTAAGCATTTCGGCACCATGGTTTGTGGCACAAGCTATCTGTAAGAGAGTAATGAGCGAACTTAAGGCTCCTGTACTGCTCGGCTCATTCGAGGCAATTAAGCCCAGCCACTGACGGCAATAACTCAACGCCTCGTTAGCGTTGCCGTGCACAAGGAGACTGCAGACAAGCACGAGGATGCTCCTTTGGTCTTCGGGCTCGAGTTCAAAGGCATGCCTTGCAGCCGCAATTTGTTCAGCCGCAGCAGTCTGCCCGTTTGAGAGTGCCACTACCATCAATCGCCAGTTATGCGCATCACTGGGGGCGATGTCGCAAAGCTTGCGTATATGGGGTAACGCTTCATCGAAACGTCCTTGTTCCGAAAGGGCTCCGGCAAGCGCGTGCAGGTAGCAGGTTCCGTCAGGTTCTTCAAGCAAGGCTTTTCGTGCCAAACGCTCAGTATCGTTAGCCGAAGCTCCATCTCTGCTGCCTCCCCATTTGCCCGATAACAGCGTATCGAGCGCCTGCGTTTCCAAGGCTCGCGCCAAGGGCAATGCGCCCAGCGCGCGGCTGATTGCCAGCGTGTATTCGGCGTCCTGCTCGTCGGACGGACAAGCGCTCAGGCGCCGCTTTGCCAGCCTTTGCAACTCGTCGGAACTGAAAAAGACGCGCAGGAATTCGACCAGCCACATCAGCTTGCGGCGTACGCGGCGGCTGGCGCGCATCAAGTACCAGATGTTGAAGAAACGCTCGCCGACCTGGAAGGCGATGCGCTTGCCTTTGCCGAATTTGACCTTTTCGACGACGCCAGAGGCGGAGAGCCGGTCCAACTGCGCCGAGACGAGGTTGACCTGCCAGCCGAGCAAGTCAGCAAGACCGCGCGCGGTGATCGGGTCCCAGTTGAGCGCGAGCTTGTCCAGCAGTTGCTGCGCTTGCGTCGGCAGTTCGTCAAAGCGTGCCTTGTACAGGGGCGTAACTTCGTCGAGCAGCGCTTCGAGGTCGGAACGCACGTCGCCGTCTACGCCTTTGAGCAAGACGCCGTAGAGCAGAACCGCCGTGCGCGGATTGCCGCCGGTGAGCGTGTGCAGGACTGGCAGACGGCCGGGGTCGGCAGCGACGCGCTCGATGACATCGGCAGCGCCGCGCAGACGCGCCAGCGTGAGTATCGTCTCGCGCATTTCGTCGAGGCTCAGGCCACGCAGTTCGTCGATCTTGAAGAAATCGTAGAACGCCGCCCGGTAGTTGTAGCTTGCTTCCAGCGCCCGACTGCTGGCACCTATCAACATAATTTCGGGGTGGCCCTGCAGGACTTCGCGCAATGTCCAGTCCTGCGTTTTGATGCGGTCCAGGATCAGGTCGATGTTGTCGACCAGCAGCAGCAGGCGTCGTTGCAGCTTGCCGGCGGTGCGTAGCAGCGCTTGCAGGGCACCATCGCTGTCGCCGCGATCCAGCCGCTCGACCTCGGCGTCGATGGCTGCGGCCTGTGCATGGTCGCCGCGCGCTTCCTGCAGATCGCCCAGCGCGTCCAGGCAGTTGAGCCAGAAGTCGGCAAGACTGGCCACGTTGTACTGTTCTTCGGGGAAGACCAGCGGCAGCCACTGGCTTTCGAGTTGCGTATCGTCCTCTATGCCTATCGCTAGGCGGCGCAGCAGCGTCGATTTGCCCATGCCGCGCTGGCCGACGATCAGGCGGTGCTGCGGCTGGCTGCCGGGGGTCTCGCGGCGGATGTCGTCGAGCAGGCGATTGAGCAGCGAGGTGCGCGCGATGTAGTAGGCGCGCACCTCGGCGACACTCCACAGGCCGGGGTTGTAGAGCGCCGGACGCTTGAGTTGAGTATCGAAAGCAGGCACTCGGTTGTTCGAATTGTTCGGATTGTTCAAATTCATGCCGCGTACTCGCGTTGCCAGAAGCGGCGCAGCCATTCGAGGCGAAAAGCGTAGCGTTCGCCACGGCGGGCAAGATAGCCATCGCTTTCGAGGACGTTGAGCAGATAGCGCAAAGCGCGCTCGCGTTCGTTGTCGTCGGCCATCGCGTCGCGCAAGATCAAGCCGAGTGCAGTGCTGTCCAGTCCATCCCGGTCACAGCATATGCGTGCCAGCAGGCGTGTTGCGTGACCGGCTTCGGGCTGCCCGAGTTCGTCGTCCAGGCGTTGGCGCCAATAGTCGAAGTGGCCGCGATAGCCCGGACCCAGCAGCTTCTCGAACGCCGCATCGACAGATGCGATGTCGGGTGGCTGGCCGCCGTCGTCGAAGGCGTCGCGCAACTGGCTGAACAGCAATTGCAGATAGTAAGGAACCGGCCAGCCAATGCTGACGACCATGTGATCGCGCACTTCAATCGATAACGGCATGGCGTAGCTGGCCGCCAGCTCGTCAAGGAAACGGCGGGCGCAATCGTCGGAAAAGGCGTCCAAGGGGAAAGGCGGCAGATCGTTGATCGCGTCGGCGATGCGCAGACGCGCGGCAACGGTATCCAGACCGACCGAGCCGGCCATCAGCCAGCGCACGCGTTCGAAGTTGGTTTGCCGCAAGTCGCGTAGCCAATATAGAAAAGTGCGTGCGCGTTGCCGCCCCTCCTCTCCCTGCTGTAACAGTTTGACGACAAAAACCGGCAATTCGTCTACGCACACCAGCCAATTGTCTGCACTGGCCGACAGTGCCTTGGCAATCTCCTCGCCGGCCTGGCGCCAGTTGTCGGCGGCATCGCTGTGCCACTCGAAACCTACTACCCCAACCTTGATGCTCTTGATCCTTGCGAAGAATTCCGCGTTCTTTTGTCCAGTGGTCTGCAGTGCGTGCAGCGCCTTGAACAAGGCGTGAACGCAATCACGTTCGCTATCACAACCGGCAAAGCTGCAATACACCGCGTAAGAGCCATGTTGTTGTGCGGTTTCGCAGAGGCGAAAAATCAGCGATGTCTTGCCGATCCGCCGTGGAGCGAGCATCAATACGTTGTCGGTTTCCAGTTGCCGCCAAAGCCGTTTCTGTTCCGCTTCGCGGTCGAAAAAGTCGTCGCCTTTGACTGGATTGCCGATAGTCAGTTTCATGGGCACGTCTTTATACAACAAAACAGATGCGCATCAATTGTGTTGTACATCTGTTTTGTTGTAAAGAGATTTGTCAGCATATTCTCGGCAACTGTTCGCCGGTCAACCAGTCGACGATGCGCCGGCCACCGAAGCCGGTGGTCATCTGCACGAAGCGGTGCGCATCCTCGTGCACGCTGCCGATGATCGCGGCGCGTTGGCCCAGCGGGTGGGCGCGCATCGCGGCGAGCAATGTGTCGGCGTCTTCCGGCGCGACGATGGCGAGCACCTTTCCCTCGTTGGCCACATAAAGCGGGTCTAGCCCGAGAAACTCGCAGGCGGCGGCGACTTCGGGATTGACCGGCAGCGCGGCTTCCTGAAGCATCATGCCGACACCCGACTGGCGGGCGATTTCGTTCAATGTGGTGGCGACGCCGCCGCGCGTCGGGTCGCGCAGCGCGCGGATCGCCGCGCCGCTTCTTCGCATCGCGGCGATCAGGCCGTGCAGGGCGGCGGTATCCGAGACGATGGGCGCGGTGAAACCCAGGCTTTCGCGTTGCGCCATGATCGCCATGCCGTGATCGCCGATGCTGCCGGAAACGAGGACGCGATCCCCCGGACACGCCCGGTCGCCCGAGTAATCCTCGCCTTCGGCGACGACGCCGACGCCGGTGGTGGTGATGAAAACGCCGTCGCCTTTGCCCTGCTCGACCACCTTGGTGTCGCCGGTGACGACGGGCACCCCGGCTTCCTTGGCCGCCTTCGCCATCGATTCGACAATGCGCGCCAGATCGCCGAGCGGGAAGCCTTCCTCCAGGATAAAGCCGGCCGCCAGGTAGAGCGGCGTTGCGCCGATCACGGCGAGGTCGTTGATCGTGCCGTGCACCGACAGGCAACCGATGTCGCCGCCGGGAAAAAAGAGCGGCGAAACGACGTGCGCGTCGGTGGCCATCACCAGCCGGCCTCTGGCCGCCGGCAGCAAGGCGCCATCGTTGCCCTGCGCCAGGTATTCGTTGCCCAGGTGCCGGGCGAACAGCTCCTCGATCAACTGCGCCATCGCCCGCCCGCCGCTGCCGTGTGTCATGTCGACCCGGCCGTGTTTGAGGTCGAGCGGCCGGATATAGCCCTTGCGAATCTCGCTCATGCGTTCACCGCGTCCATGTCTTTGTAACGCCCGTAGGTGTAATGCGCCGCGCAAGCGCCTTCCGAACTGACCATGCACGAGCCGACGGGATTTTCCGGCGTGCACACCGTGCCGAAAATCTTGCAGTCCTGCGGGCGCTTGACGCCGCGCAAAATGGCCCCGCATTCGCACGCCCTGTTGTCGGGGACGCTTTGGTAGGCGATGTCGAAACGCCGCTCGGCGTCGAACCCGGCAAACGCCTTGCGGATACGCAGCGCGCTGTACGGCACTTCGTTCAGGCCGCGCCACTCGAAGGAACGGCGCAATTCAAAAAGCTCCGAAACGAGATTCTGCGCCTTGACGTTGCCGTCGCGCGTCACCGCCCGCGAGAACTCATTTTCGACGACGGCACGCGCCCCGTTAACCTGTTTGACCAGCATCAGCACCGCCTGCATCACGTCGAGCGGCTCGAAGCCGGCGATCACGACCGGCTTGCGGTACTCCTCGGCAAAAAACTCGTAGGGACGGCTGCCGATGATTGTAGACACGTGCGCCGGGCCGATGAAGCCGTCGAGCGGTACCGTGCCCCACTGGCGAACTTCCGGCGATTCGAGGATGTTGGAAATCGCCGCCGGGGTCAGTACGTGGCAGCAGAGCACGGAGAAATTCTTCAGTCCCAGCGCCTGAGCCTGTTTGATTGCCACGGCGGTTGGCGGCGTCGTGGTTTCAAAGCCGATGGCGAAGAAAACGACCTGCTTCTCGGGATTCTTCTGCGCAATTATCACCGCATCGGCACTCGAATAGACCATGCGGATGTCCCCGCCGCGCGATTTTGCCTTGAGCAGCGACAGCCCGTCGGACGCAGGCACACGCAGCGTATCGCCGTAGGTACACAGAATAACGCCGGCTTCAAGCGCCAATCGGATCGCCATGTCGATCCGGCCGATCGGCAACACGCAGACCGGGCAACCGGGGCCGTGGATCATGCGCACGTTGGGCGGCAGCAGGTCGGTCACGCCGTAGCGCGAGATGGCGTGCGTATGGCCGCCGCAGAATTCCATGAAGTGGTAACGGCGCTCCGGACTGGCGACCTGCCGGATAGCGGCGGCCAGCCCCTTGGCCAGCTCGCCGTCGCGAAATTCTTCGATGTATTTCATCCGTGATCCCAAACGCTTGCCAACGATCGGAGGGCTTCAGAGCAAAAAGCGCTTGGTGTGACAATCCGCGCTCGACCGCTCGCCTTTCCTGTTCCTCGATAACTGGAACAGCGCGCAAAGTCAGGAAAAACTGGTAGCATGAAATCCACCCTTTGGCAGACGAAATACCGAGGGAACCTCACCGTTCCGAGGCACAACGAAATCAGCAACCACTTAGCTGTCAAGATTTGCCGATACCTTGGCGTTCCGGAGCCAAAAAAGTTCTGACCGGCGCTCAAACGGCTTGACGCGCTCTTGGCGATACCGCTGCTCGACATTACGATCCGCAGTCTTGAACTGGCAAAGAAATACATGGGTAGTTGCCAATTGGTCTGTTTTGGTAGTGTTCACGGGAGACCGGGCTTAGAGCGCGCCCGCCGCCTCGGCCAGCGCCGCTTCGCCCAATTCGGCAAAGAGCGCCAGCGTCTTGTCGGCCTCCTCCGGGTCGAGCCGGTTCAGCGCATAGCCGACATGCACGATCACGTAATCGCCGACTTCCACGCCGTCGACCAGAGCCAGAGAAATCTCCTTGCGCATGCCGGAAACGTCGATCATGGCCTGGTCGCCGGGCAGCAGTTCGACGATACGGCAGGGGAGAGCCAGACACATGCTTACGGCTCCTTGGGCTGTGCGAGGTGTTGCCAGGCGACCCACGCCTGGCCGAGCGACAAACCGCCGTCGTTGGGCGGCAGGCGGCGCGCTTCGAGCAGGTGCAGCCCGCAAGCGCCGAGCCGCGAGCGTAATCCTCTTGCCACGATCTGGTTGAGGAAACAGCCGCCGCTGCCGGCCACCGTGCTGTCGGCGGGCACGGCGGCATGCACCCAGTCGGCGAGCGCGGCGATCAGCGTCGCGTGAAAGATCGCGGCGCCGCGCCCGGCGTCCTTTTCGTCGGCGAGCGCGGCAAGAAGCGGCAGCAGGTCGAGACACCCCTTGTCGATCTTCCAGCCGTGCTCTATCGGCAACACATCGCCGTAGCGTTCGGCCAGCCCTTCGAGCAGCATCGCCGACTGCCCCTCGAAAGCCATGACCGGCTTGATGCCGAGCAGCCCGGCGGCGGCGTCGAACAGCCGCCCGAGGCTGGATGTCGGCGGACAATTAAGATCGCTCGCCAGCATTTGCGCCACGGCCGGAGCGGCGGGCTGGCCGGCGAAGCGCGCCGCAATTTCGCCGCCGCGCCCGAGTTCGTGCAGCACCGAGGCGGCCATGCGCCAAGGTTCGCGCGCCGCGCGGTCGCCGCCGGGCAGACGGATCGGCGCGAGATGTCCGAGCCGCTCGAAGTTCGCGCCGTCGAGCCGCAGCATCTCGCCGCCCCATGCCGCCCCGTCGTCCCCCAGCCCGACACCATCGAGCGCCAGGGCGATGGCGCCTTCTTCGACGCCATGTTCGGCCAGCACCGCCGCCGCGTGCGCGTGGTGGTGCTGAACGCCGAGCAGCGGCAAATCGTGCCGGCGGGCAAAATCGGCGGCGAAGCGGGTCGAGTGAAAATCGGGGTGCAGGTCGTGCGCGACGATCGCCGGTTCGACTTCCAGCAGCTTCAGCAGGTGTGCGACAGATTCCTCGAAGAAACCGCAAGCGGCGGCGTTGTCGAGATCGCCGATATGTTGCGAGACGAACGCCTCGTCGCCGCGCGTCACGCAAATCGTGTTCTTGAACCAGCCGCCGACGGCCAGAGCCGGCGGCCCGCAATGCGGCAACTTGATCGCGCGCGGCGCGTAGCCGCGCGCCCGGCGGATGAATTGCACGCCGCCCGGCGCGGCGCGCGCCACGCTGTCGTCGCAGCGGACGAGAATTTCCCGGTCGTGCACAAGATAGGCGTCGGCGATGCCGGACAGGCGCAGCAGCGCCTCGGCGTTGCCGGTGACCAGCGGCTCGCCGCCGGGGTTGGCGCTGGTCATCACCAGCGCCAGTTCTTGGCCGCGCTCCAGCCAGTGCGTTCCCGCCGGGCGGCCGGCGGCTTCGTGGAACAGCAGGTACTGGAGCGGGGTGGTGGGCAACATCACGCCCAGCCACGCCAGCCCCGGCGCGACGCCGGGCAATTCCTCGTCGCACAGGCCGCGTTTGCGGAGCAGGATCGCCGGCCGCTCCGGCAGATTGAGCAATCCCGGCTCGCCGACCCCCATCTGGACGAAGCTCGCCGCCGATGCGGCGTTGGCCATCATCACGGCGAACGGCTTTTCTTCGCGCTGCTTGCGTTCGCGCAGAACAGCCACGGCGGCGGCGTTGCGCGCATCGCAAACCAGGTGAAAGCCGCCCAGCCCCTTGATCGCGAGAACCTTCCCCCGGCGCAGCAGGCCCAGCGCCAAAGCGACCGGATCGCCGGGCTGCGCGCAGCCCTCGGCATCGAGCAGCGCGAGCTGCGGCCCGCATTTCGGGCAGCAGTTGGCCTCGGCGTGGAAGCGCCGGTCGTCCGGCTGCCTGTATTCGGCCAGGCATTTGGCGCACAGCGCGAACGGCTTGAGGCTGGTCTTCGCCCGGTCGTAGGGCAGGCTGCGGCTGATCGTGTAGCGCGGTCCGCAATGGGTGCAATGGGTGAAGGCGTAACGCGCGCGGCGGCTGGGCGGATCGAACATCTCGGCCAGGCAATCCCGGCAGACCGCCGTGTCGTGGCCGATCATCGTCGTCGCGCGGCCGCCGCGGCTGCTGATGATGACAAACCCCTCTTCTGGCGAGTCGTGCCGAGATTCGTGCTGCGTTTTGCGTGCCGCTGCGGCCGTTTTGGCCACTACCTTGTCGACTCTGGCCAGCGGCGGGGCGTCCCGTTGCAGCCGCTCGACCAGGCTGCGTACCCGCTCGGCGGCGCCCCGCGCCTCGATCTCGACGCCTTGCGCGTCGTTGCGCACCCATCCGGCCAGGTCAAGCTCGCGCGCCAGGCGCCAGACGAAGGGGCGGAAGCCGACGCCTTGCACCACGCCGCTGACGCGGATGCGCTGGCAAATCATGTTTGCGGACACGTCAAGCCTGGGCGTTGCCGGAAAGCCTGGCCTCAAGTTCCGCCACCCTTCGCTTGAGCGAGGCAACGGTAGCCCGCTTCTGCGCCTGCCGGGCGGCGCATCCCGCCTCCAGCCAGGCCAGCCATTCCGCGACGCCTTCGCCGGTGGTCGCCGAAACGCAAAGCACCTGCAGCGCCGGATTGATCCGCCGCGCGTACTCGACGGCCAGATCGAGCTTGAAGGAAACGTAGGGCAACAGGTCGGTCTTGTTGATGAGCAGCACCGACGCGGCGCGGAACATGTCGGGGTATTTCAGCGGCTTGTCTTCGCCTTCCGTCACCGACAGGATCGCCACCTTGTGCGCCTCGCCCAGATCGAAAGCGGCCGGGCACACGAGGTTGCCGACGTTTTCGATGAACAACAAGGAGTCGTCGGCCGGCGCGAGTTGTTGCAGCGCGTGGCCGACCATGTGCGCGTCGAGATGGCAGCCCTTGCCGGTATTGATCTGCAGGGCAGGAACGCCGGTCGCGCGGATACGTTCCGCGTCGTTGCTCGTCTGCTGGTCGCCCTCGACGACGGCGATGCTCAACCTGCCCTTGAGCGCTTCTATCGTGCGGCAAAGCAAGGTCGTCTTGCCCGAGCCGGGACTGGAAACGAGGTTCAGCGCGAAAACTCCCTGCTCCTCGAAGCGCGCGCGGTTCTGCGCGGCATAACCGTCGTTCTTCGACAGGATGTCGCGTTCGATCTGCACCATGCGCGACTGCGACATGCCCGGCGCGTGGGCGTGCGCGCCGCCGTCGGCGTGAGGATGCACGTGAACCGCTTTGACCGCCGCGTAGCGCATGCCCGAACGGCTATGCTCGCGCACATCTTCCCCCCCGATGCGGGTCTCCCCGACAGCACAACCGCAAGTGGTACACATCGCCTGCCTCCTTGATTATTCGACTTCGAGCTCCCTGACCCGCATCCCGGTGCCGCCGGTCGCCTGTACCGGGTAGCCGCCGCAGGCCGGGCACGGGTCGTACAGCGCCGCCAGCGGCACTGTTTTGCCGCAGCTGAAGCACAAGCCTTCGCCCGGCGCTTCGATCACTTCGAGCGTTGCCCCTTCGGCCAGCGTCCCGCATGCTACCGCATCGAAGCAGAAACGCATCGCCTCGGATTCGACCGACGACAGCCTGCCGATTTCGAGCACGACCGTCCTGACCCGCAAAAATTTTTGCTCGCGCGCAGCATCCTCGACAATCTGCAACACGCCTTCTGCAAGCGACAGTTCATGCACTTTGACGGCACCTGGCAAACAAGATGAACAAAGATGGAGACGCGAATCAAGCTGCAACGATAGCCGCACGATCTTACCGCGTCGTTGACCTTAATCGGGCGAAAGAGTTGCCTGTGCGCGGGCACCGGGCGACGGATGGTGCCGGGGCACCCATAGAAGACCGCTTGAGGCCGGCACGGCGATCTTGTCGAGAAACGCCGACCGGGAATTCAGTGATGCAGGATCTTGGCCAAAAACTGCTGCGCCCGTTCCGAGCGCGCGTGCTCGAAAAAAGCGTCCTTGCTATCGTCTTCGACAATCCTGCCCTGATCCATGAAAATCACGCGGTTGGCGACACGCCGGGCAAAGCCCATCTCGTGCGTGACGCACATCATGGTCATGCCTTCTTTCGCCAGTTCGGTCATCACGTCGAGCACTTCGTTGACCATCTCCGGGTCGAGCGCCGAGGTGGGTTCGTCGAACAGCATGCAGATCGGGTCCATCGCCAGCGCGCGGGCAATCGCCACGCGCTGCTGCTGGCCTCCGGAGAGCTGGCCGGGATATTTCTCCGCCTGCACGCGCAAACCGACGCGGTCGAGCAGTTTGAAGCCTTTCTCGGTGGCTTCGTCCATGCCACGCCCGAGCACCTTCAACTGGGCGATGCGCAAGTTGTCGATGATACTCATGTGCGGAAAAAGCTCGAAGTTCTGGAAGACCATGCCGACATGCGAGCGCAGCTTGGACAGATTGGTCTTCGGGTCGCCAACCGAAACACCGTTGACGGTGATCTCGCCTTTCTGAAACGGTTCGAGGCCGTTGACGCACTTAATCAGCGTCGATTTGCCGGAACCCGAGGGGCCGCAGACGACGATGACTTCGCCTTTGCTCACCTGCGTGGTGCAGTCGGCGAGCACCTGGAAGGAACCGTAATGCTTGCTGACGTTGTCGATTGAAATCATCTTCAGTCTCCAGAAACCTTGCTGTCGGACGGTGTCACGCCGTTTTCAGCTTCTTTTGGAAGTGGCGCACCCACTGCGAGGCGGCAAAACAAATCACGAAATAGACGGCGCCGGCAAAAAGCAGCATTTCGACGAGGCGCCCGTCGCGGTCTCCCACCTTGTAGGCGGCGCCGAAAAAATCGGCCAGCGCCGAGACGTAAACCAGCGAGGTGTCCTGAAACAGGATGATGCCCTGCGTGAGCAGCAAGGGCACCATGTTACGGAAGGCTTGCGGTAGCACCACCCGTTGCATCGCCTGCCGGTAGTTCATCCCCAGCGCATTGGCGGCGGCCATCTGCCCTTTCGGCACCGACTGGATACCGGCGCGGATGATTTCCGAGTAATACGCAGCCTCGAACAGCGCAAATCCGGCAATCGCCGAGCCGAGCCGCATGTCGGTGCCGCGCGGGAAACCGAGCAGGCTTTCCAGCAAGTGCGGAATAATCAGGAAGAACCAGAGCAGCACCATGACCAGCGGCACGGAGCGGAAGAGGTTGACGTAGCCGGCGGCGAACCACGAGAGCGGCGTGACCGACGACAGCCGCATGATGGCCAGCGCGGTGCCCCAAACGATGCCGAAAACCACGGCGACAAAAGTGATCTCCAGCGACACCACCATGCCCTGCCAGAGGAAAGGCAGCGCGCCGGGAATCGACGACCAGTCGAATTCGTACAATTCGTACATCTCACTTGCCTCCGAGATAGCCGGGAACGCGCACGCGCTCTTCGACCCAGCGCATCGAGAACATCACGACGACGTTGATAATCAGATAGGCCAGCGTCACCGCGATAAAGGATTCGTAGGGCTGCGCCGTGTAGTCGACGAGTTGCCTGCCCTGCGCGGCGAGTTCGAGTAACCCTATCGTCGAGCAAACCGCCGAATTCTTGAAGATGTTGAGGAATTCCGAGGTCAGCGGCGGCACGATCAGGCGCACCGCCATCGGCAGCATCACGAAGCGATAGGTCTGCGGCAAAGTAAAGCCCATCGCCAGCCCGGCATTTTTCTGGCCCGGTGGCAGCGAGTTGATGCCGGAACGCACCTGTTCGGCAACGCGCGCGCTGGTAAACAGCCCGAGGCAAACCATCGAGGCGAGAAACTGCTGTGCCAGCGGGTTGCTTTGTTTGTAGGCGTTGCCCAGGCTGGTCGGGAGCAGTTCGGGCAACACGAAATACCAGAGAAACAGTTGCACGAGCAGCGGGATGTTGCGGAAAAGCTCGACGTAGGCTCTGGCGATGCCGGACAACCCTTTGTTGGGCACCGTGCGCAAAACACCGACCACGGCGCCGGTCGCCAGCGCCAGCATCCAGGCCGAGAGCGACAAGGCGATGGTCATCTTGAAGCCGTAGAACATCCAGCCCAGGTAAGTGTCGCCTCCGGTCGCCGACGGTTGCAGGAAAACCCCCCAGTTCCAGTTGTATCCCATGCGATCCCCCGCCCGGAAACACCGACCCGCGCTAGTCGCACGAGCCGTGCTTCAGGCAAAAACGTGCAGAAACGACTATTCGTAGGCCTTGTCGTTGGGCGACTTGTAGAGCGCTTTCATCGCGTCCGATAGCGGGAAATCAAGGTTGAGACCCTTAGGCGGGATCGGCTGCATGAACCACTTGTCGTAGATCTTGTTGACCTCGCCGGAAGTCATCGCCCTGGTCAAAGCATCGTCGACGACTTTCTTGAACGCCGGATCGTCCTTGCGCATCATGCAGCCATAGGCTTCATACGATTGCGGCGCGCCGACCACCGCCCAGTCGCCGGCGCGCTTGGCCTTGGCCATTTCACCATAGAGCAGCGCGTCGTCCATCATGAAGCCGACCGCGCGCCCGGTTTCCAGCGTCAGGAAGGATTCTCCGTGATCTTTGGCGCTGATGATGCTCATGCCCATTTTCTTGTCTTCGTTCATCTTGCGCAGCAGGCGCTCGGAGGTGGTGCCGGCGGTGGTCACCACATTCTTGCCGGCCAGATCCGGAAAGTCCTTGATCCCGGAATCCTTTTTCGTCATCAACCGGGTGCCGATAATGAACATGGTGGTCGAGAAGCCGACCTGTTTCTGGCGTTCGGTGTTGTTGGTGGTCGAGCCGCATTCCAGGTCGATCGAACCGTTCTGGATCAGCGTGATGCGGTTGGACGAGGTGACCGGCATCAGCTTGATGTCGAGCTTGGCGAGTTTCAGCTCGGCCTTGATCGCGTCGACGGCCTTGAGCATCAGTTCGTGCGAATAGCCGATGACCTGTTGCTTGTCGTCGTAATAGGAGAACGGGATCGATGACTCGCGATGCCCCAGCGTGATCGTCCCGGTTTCCTTGATTTTTTTCAGGGTGTCCTCGGCAAGAACCGGGGTCGAAAACAGGAGGGTGGCGAAAGCTGCGGCAACCGCAATACGGATTGAATGTTTGGTCATTTTGTCTCCTTTTATCTTTGACGGTGGGGTAGGGCTACCGACGATGCCCGCGGCCATTCTATCTCGCGCCACCAGTCCTTGTGGCAAAAAAGATCTTCCCGGCAGATCGGCCTCTGGAACGTGTTTTCGCCATCTGGCACGAAAACTGCTGCCCGCATTTTGTCGCATCTCGTTTCGTCGGATGCGCCCGGGAAATGTCGCGCCCGGCAGAAATTTGCTCTAAAAACGGCAACTTTTGCCGCCTTGAACGGCAGATCTTGCCGGCAGAAAGCCGGCTGGCGGCGAGTCGGTGCAGAGCCCGCATAGGACTAACGCAAAACCAACGTTTATCGTCTTGCAAGCAAAGGAGATTGTCATGTCTGTTCCCGGCATCTTGTACAACATTGGCCTCGGTCTGGCCGGCACGAATCAGTCCGAGACGCGCCATACCCTCAAACAGGGCAAACAGGATTTCGAGCAACTTCTGGACGCCATCCAGAAAGGAGATCTTGGCGCAGCGCAGCAGGCGCTGTCCGGGCTTCAGCAGTTGCAGCCCGGATTGCGGGCGGGGGCGCAGGAGGCGGTCGCGCCTGCGGCCGACAGCGGCGCCACGGCCAACGGCGCCCAACCCCTGGCCACCGATTTCGCCACGCTTGGTGCCTCGCTCAGATCGGGGAACCTGGATGGCGCGCAAGACGCTTTCGCCAAGTTACAGCAGGATTTCCGGTCGTTGCATCAGCAGAACAGCCAATACGGTAGCCTCGGTCGCGCCGCCGAAGTACATGCTGTATTGCAGCAACTGGGCGTCACCGGCCCGACCGGATCGGCCGCCGCCAACGTTTCTTCTTTCGTCAGCACGCTGGACAAGATCAAGGGAGATGCCGGCGCGCTCCAGCAGGCGTTACAGTCCGGCAATCCGTCCCTGTCGCAGGATGCGTTGGCCCGCCTGTTGCAGGATCTCCATGCATCGTCGGGCCTGCCCGGCAGGAATGCGACCGCTTCCGGGGCGGCGTTGCTGGCCAGCGCCTGATAGCGGAAACGCCGGCGCCCCGGGTGACCGCGAAACCGGCGGCCGCGCCGGGATACATGCTGTTACAACTTCGGTAGCACCCGAAACACGCGCTTGCCGTTTGACGGCTACACTATGAGAACGGTCGGCGCGACGGATGGATGATTCTCGCTTCGCGACGACGTACAAAGTTGAAGGGGGAGCGCGATGAAAACAATCCTGCGGGCAAGCGCAATTCTGCTGCTTGCGGCAACGGGCGCCGGCGAGGCATGGGCAGACCGCGGGCATGGGTATGGACACGGGCATTTCGGCATTTATGTCGGCCCACATTTCGGCCCGTACTGGGGGTCGGGCTATTTCGGGGCGCCTTACTACTACCCACCATATTATCCGGCGTATTCTCCACCCGTCGTGGTCGAGCGGGCCGATCCGCCGGTCTACATCGAGCAACGGGCGGCGCCGTCCGATCCGGTTCCGGCCCAGACGGCGCCGGACGCCATGCCTCCCGGCTATTGGTACTTTTGCCAGGCCGCCGGGGGCTATTACCCCTATGTCCGGGAATGTCCCGGCGGCTGGCGGAAAGTGGCTCCAATGCCGCCCGTCAAGCCCTGATCAACGAGGGACTATCATGAAAACCCATTTTTTCCCGATCACGCTGATCGCTCTGGCCGGCGCCTCGCTGCTCGCCGGATGCGCGACCGTCCCCTCCGGCCCGAGCGTAATGGCGCTGCCCGGCAGCGGCAAGCCGTTCACGGAGTTTCGCGCAGACGACGCCGAGTGCCGGCAGTACGCGCAGTATCAGGTTGGCGGTACGGCGGATCAGGCCGCGGCAGATGCCGGCGTGCGCAGCGCCATGATCGGAACAGTGATCGGTGCTGCCGCCGGTGCCGCGCTCGGCGGGCACCACGGCGCCGGTGTCGGGGCCGGCACGGGTCTGCTGGTCGGCAGCGTGGCCGGCACCGGCGCCGCGCAACGATCCGCCTACGGAACCCAGCGCCAGTTCGACAACGCCTACGTCCAGTGCATGTACTCGAAAGGCCACCAGGTTCCCGTCTCGGCCAGCGCGGCGCGCGGCCGCGCACAGCCCTTGGCCGCGCCGGTCGCGTTGCCGCCTCCCGCCAGTTCGGCCTACACGCCGCCACCGCCGCCCGGTTACGCCCCTCCCCCACCGCCGCCGCCCGGAAGTCCGCCACCTCCTCCGATACGCTGAGAGGGACGGACGGCCGATGACCGGCAAACCGCTACGCTACACCATCTGTGCGGCACATCCTGCGGCGCACATCTTCGAAGTCAGTTGCACCGTTGCCAACCCCGATCCGGCGGGGCAGCGCTTTGCCCTGCCGGCGTGGATTCCCGGCAGTTATTTGATCCGCGACTTCGCGCGGCATATCGTCGCCATCCGCGCCGAAGCGGGAGGCAAAACGGTTCGCTTGGAAAAAACCGACAAGCACACCTGGCAGGCGGACGCGCTCGGAAGATCCGAGCCGCTCACCGTTGTTTATGAAGTTTATGCCTGGGATCTCTCGGTACGCGGCGCTCACCTGGATCGGACGCACGCTTTTTTCAACGGCTCCAGCGTCTTTCTGCGCGCCATCGGTCATGAGGCCACGCCGTGCCTGCTCGAACTAAGGGCGCCGGAAGGCGGGCATTTCGGCGACTGGCGCGTGGCGACCGCGCTGGAGCCGGCGCACGGCGAGCGCGGTGCCGCCCGACCCTACGGTTTCGGCCTCTACCGGGCCAACGATTACGACGAACTGATCGACCATCCCGTTGAAACTGGCCGCTTCACGCTAGCGGCTTTTGAAGCCTGCGGCGTGCCGCACGACGTGGCGATCACCGGGAGGCACGACTGTGACCTCGGGCGGCTGACCGCCGATCTGACGCGCATCTGCGAATGGCAGATCCGCTTCTTTGGCGAACCGGCACCGATGCGGGGTTACACCTTTCTGGTGACGGCGGTCGGCGATGGCTACGGCGGTCTCGAACACCGTTCTTCGACCGCGCTGCTGTGTTCGCGTGAGGATCTGCCTTATTCCGGCATGGAAGGTATGCCGGAACGCTATCGCACCTTTCTCGGACTGTGCAGCCACGAGTATTTCCACACCTGGAACGTCAAGCGCATTAAACCGGCCGCCTTTACGCCCTACGACCTCGACCGCGAAAATTACACTTCCTTGCTCTGGGCTTTCGAAGGCTTCACCTCCTATTACGACGATCTCGCGCTGCTCAAATGCGGCGCTATCGCGCTCAAGGACTGGCTGGAACTGACGGCTAAGACGATAAGCAACGTTCGGCGCACACCCGGCCGATTCCGGCAAACGCTGGCCGAATCGAGCTTCGATGCGTGGAGCAAGTTCTATCGCCCGGATGAAAACTCGCCCAATGCGGTGGTCAGCTACTACGCCAAGGGCGCGCTGTTCGCGCTGGCGCTAGACCTGACGCTGCGCGCGGGCAATAAAACCGGTGTCTCGCTCGACTGCGTGATGCGCGCCCTCTGGCAACGCCACGGCAAGACCGGCCGTGGCGTTGCCGATGAAGATGTCAGGCTGATCGCCGAGGAGCTCTCGGGGCTCGATCTGAAGCGTTTCTTTTCCGAGGCCTTGCACGGCACTGCCGATCTGCCGTTGAAAAAACAGCTCAAACCGTTCGGGTTGTCGCTAACCTGGGAGCGCGCAAAAACGCCATCGCTCGGCGTCAAGACGAGCGGCGAAGGCAGCGACCTTAAGCTGGCTACCGTCTTTGCTGGCAGCGCGGCGCAAAATGCCGGCCTTTCTGCGGGCGACCTTCTGCTCGCTATCGACGGTCTGCGCGTCACGCCGGCGACCCTCGACAAACAGCTCGCACGCCGGCGGCCGGGCGACTCGATCAAGGTGCACGCCTTCCGCCGCGACGAGCTGATGGAGTTCGACTTGCAGCTCGACCCGGCGGCCAGAGACGGCTGCAAGCTGCTGGCCGATGCCAAGCCCAACGCATTGCGGCGCAAATGGCTGGGGAAATAAGGTTCAGAGTCCCATGGCACCACCTTAAGCTGATTGGGTAATGTTCGGCACGAAAAAGGAAGAAGGCTGAGAGCCCCGCTTGTCAAGATCGTGGTGTCTGAAGTCACGCTTGATAACAGGAGGATCAGCCATGGTGGACGCTAGATGACTTCGTTACGAAAAATGCCACAATGCTATTCCGCACAAACTGCGGTGGGCGCGAACGGCCGGGGTCTACCAACGGCATGACCTCTCCGGTGCTGCACGGGCTCTGCTTGAGCCACGATCGCCGGGGCGCAAGGGCGTGCGGGGCGGTATCGCGCACGGCAACCGGCGGTTTATCGATGCGG
>JACQYA010000068.1 GCA_016208425.1 Betaproteobacteria bacterium | reverse complement strand
CTTCGCAGCGACGCAGCACCCTTCAGCTTCGGGGTCATGGCTTGCCCCGGCACGGACTTACACCATGCGGTTTACGCGCCTTCACGGGCGCACGATTCCGGGTCAAGCCCGGAATGACGGAGGGGGGTGGAAGCCCCGTAGCCCGGATGTAGCGCAGCGCAATCCGGGGTCACCCGCCGATGTCTCAGTCGAGCAACAACATCAATGCCGCCGAGGCGGTGCCGGTCGATCCCCCGCCGTTCGTCGCGGTTACGGCGCACTGATAGGCCACGCCGCCGGTCAGGTTTCTAACGGTGAGCGGCGAGGCGGTGCCGGTCGCCGTACGCGTCGGCCGTCCCTCCGCCATGCAGCTTGCCGTGTAACCGGTGATCGGCGAACCGCCGGTGTTGGCCGGCGGGGTGAAGCGGATCGTCGCTTGCCCCGGCTCCGGTTGGATCGAGGTGATCGTCGGCGGGTCGGGCGGCACCGGCGCGGCGGCGATGCTGAAACTCAAGGTCGCCTGCGCTGCGGGGCTGAAACTGCTGTTGCCGGCCTGGTTGGCGGCCAGGGT
This sequence comes from Betaproteobacteria bacterium, assembly GCA_016208425.1. Lineage (GTDB taxonomy): Bacteria > Pseudomonadota > Gammaproteobacteria > Burkholderiales > Rhodocyclaceae > JACQYA01. Next base: position 65,911 of record JACQYA010000068.1, on the reverse strand, counting down.
ACAGATTCCCACTGCCACTCCAGTCACCGTGCTGCCGGACAGGGTGCAAATCCCCGGAGTGCTACCGGTCATCGTCACCGGCAGCCCCGACGAAGCGGTCGCGCTAACGGTGCCCGTGCCGCCGACTGTTACGGCCGGCGCAGGGTCGAAGGTGATGGTCTGGCTGGCTAGGCTACCGTTAAAACTGGCGCTTACGTTCCGGGCGACGCTTATCGTCACCGTGCACGCGCCCGTACCCGAGCAATCGCCGCCCCAGCCGGCGAAACTGGCACCGCTGGCCGGTGTGGCGGTGAGCGTCACCGTCGCACCGCTAGCGAAGCTGGCGGTGCAGGTGCTGCCGCAGTCGATGCCGGATGGGGTGCTGGTGACGGTGCCGGAACCGGTGCCGGTTTTGCTGACGGTCAGGGCAAAAGTGCCTACCGGTTGGCCGGTGCGCACCAAACGAACCCAACTGGTTTCATGTGTCCAGGCGTCCCTGTTGCCATTGCCTAAATTGACGGCCCAAGCCCAAGCGACGGACGGATCGAGCGCATAGGACGAAGCAGACCAAAACCAGTCGCCTGGCGTCGCGGGAAACATGCCATCGTTAATGACCGGCGCAGTCGTCTTGGTGTAATCGACCAGGCTGCTCAGTTCCGGGAGGTCTGGCAAGCGCCAGTCGCTGTGGCCTGCGTAGGTCTGCGTCAAAGCTCTGGCCTGATTCCAGGTATACGCGTTGGCCGTGCCCGTGCAGTTGCTGCCGTTCCAGGTTTGCCCGAGCGTACAGCGCATCCAGGTCAACCCGGTAGGTGTATGCGTCACGGTGCCGTCGCGATGGTCAACGTAGTCGCTCGTCGGACGCGCATCGTTCAAAAGAGCCGAAGATTGTCCGCCACGCACGAGACGTACTTCGCTGTAATCGAGTGGGCTGAAAGCAAGAATGACGCCATAGGTAAAATCGAGCTGCCAAGCCTGTGACGGATCAAGAGCGTATGGCGAAGCCGACCAGAAAGTATCTTGCGGTGTCGCCGGAAACACGCTGCCATTGATTGTAGGAGCCGTGGTGACAGCGTAATCGACGATGCTTTGCAGCTCCCTAACCTTGGGCAGACGCCAATCGCTATGCCCAGCAAAATTTGACGTAAGCGCCTTGGCTTGGCCCCAAGTGAACATATTTGTTTGTGCTGCATTGATACAGGTCGTACCGTTCCATGTCTGCCTCATCGTACAGCGCATCCACATCAGCCCGGTCGTGCTGTCCGTCACCGTGCCGTCGCCGTTGTCGGTAAAGGCGGCGAAGGCGGGCAAGGCCAGCGCGATGTTCAATACGATTGCCAGAAACAGGCGAAACAAGGGGTGGTCAGAGCGCATGGCGCCTCCGTGGTCGTTGGCAGGAGCGGGTTGTAGTGGGAACGGCCTTGACCGCGATGAGCCGGCCAGCGAGGCACGCCCTTCGATCGCGGGCAAAGCCGCGCCCCCACCGGGGTGGGCAAGGGCGTGACCCGGATGCAATGCAATGGAATCCGGGGTTGCGGGTCGGGTTGGAGCGCGGTGGTTGGGGCGAGGCCGGAGCGGCCCCGGATTGCATCCGGGCTACGGCGTCGGGGGGTTGCGGTCATGCCGAGGAAGACGCGACGCCTTGGCGGGCGTTGGGGAAGGTGGTTACCCTGCTCGGCTCGGCAGGATGGTGGTCTGGCTGGCGTTCATGTCAAGCCGGTTTTCGGCTTTTCCCCCTGTTTTTCGCTCGGCGCCGGGCATTAAGCCCATGTCGGCGTCGCGGAATTATTGGGCTAACTCTATGGAAAAAAATGGATAGGTGTCAACCCCTGACCAAAGTCATAGGCACGGAGCTAAACTCCCAACAAACACTGGGGCTTAGTGCAAAATTCATGGGCGAAAAGCCCCCAACAAAAACTTGTTGGCGTGTTGCGACCACACCACAGACTTGGGGGCTACCGGGGTGACGACCCCGCAGTCAGGTGGTTGGCCTACAATTGCGCAATCGGTTCCTCGGAGATTCTCCATGCCCACCCTCGGCATGTTTTATGCTCGCCTATCCGGTTGGTTGCCAAAGGCAGAAGAGTAGGTCGGGTTAGCCCGACAAACGCTGTAGCAGACACAGATGTCGGCTTACGCTGCGCCAACCCGACCTTGTATTATTTCATGGCAAGCGTCTGGCGACACTTTACGGCTCTCCGTTCAGGTAAGCTAGCGGGTGATCGGCATGTTCCAACCCGCGCCCGAACTCGCCGGGCGAAACAACACGGAAACGCTTACGCCTCTCCCGTGTTCGGTTACCCCCTGAAGGGGAGGTTTCCAACCGGAGTTTGTTTTCGATGAAACGGACGTTGTCCAGAAGCCCCGTCGTTCCGGGCTTGACCCGGAATCCGGTGGTGCACCACCGGATTCCCGCCTATGCGGAAATGACGGGCTGTACCGGCTGTACCGTCGAATCAAGTTGACTGGCCGCTGGCGCCTTTCCACCCATTTCCTTCAACCCGACACCAGAATCCAACATGGCTCAATACGTTTTCACAATGAACCGCGTGGGCAAGATCGTTCCGCCCAAGCGCCAGATCATCAAGGACATTTCCCTCTCTTTCTTCCCAGGCGCCAAGATCGGTCTGCTCGGCCTCAACGGTTCCGGCAAATCGACCGTGCTGCGCATCATGGCCGGCGTGGACAAGGACATCATCGGCGAGGCGACGCCGATGCCCAACCTGCACATCGGCTATCTGCCGCAAGAACCGCAGCTAGCCCCGGAAGCCACCGTGCGCCAGGAAGTCGAATCCGGCATGGGCGAGGTGATGCAGGCGCAGGCCAAGCTGGAAGCGGTGTACGCCGCCTACGCCGAAGAAGACGCCGACTTCGACAAGCTGGCCGAAGAACAGGCGCGACTGGAGTCCATCATCGCCGCCGCCGGTTCCGACCTCGCCAGCCAGCTCGAACTGGCCGCCGACGCGCTGGGTCTGCCCGACTGGAGCGCGGTCATCAAGAATCTTTCCGGCGGCGAAAAGCGCCGTGTTGCGCTGTGCAAACTGCTGCTGTCGAAGCCCGACATGCTGCTGCTCGACGAGCCGACCAACCACCTCGACGCCGAGTCGGTCGAGTGGCTGGAACAGTTCCTGGTGCGCTTCCCCGGCACGGTGGTCGCCGTTACCCACGACCGTTACTTCCTCGATAACGCCGCCGAGTGGATACTCGAACTCGACCGCGGCCAGGGCATCCCGTGGAAAGGCAATTATTCGAGCTGGCTGGAGCAGAAGGAAGCGCGCCTGGAAACCGAATCCAAGCAGGAGGCGGGTCGCATCAAGACGATGAAGCAGGAACTGGAATGGGTGCGGCAGAACCCGAAGGCGCGCCAGGCCAAGAGCAAAGCGCGTCTGGCGCGCTTCGAGGAACTGTCCAGCGTCGAATACCAGAAGCGCAACGAAACGCAGGAAATCTTCATCCCGGTCGGCGAACGGCTGGGCAGCAAGGTGATCGAGTTCAAGAACGTTTCCAAGGCGTTTGGCGACCGTCTGCTGATCGACAAGCTCAGTTTTAGCGTACCGCCCGGCGCCATCGTCGGCATCATCGGCCCGAACGGCGCCGGCAAATCCACCCTCTTCCGCATGTTGATGGGCAAGGAGCAGCCGGATTCCGGCGAGGTCGAGATCGGCGCAACGGTGAAACTGGCCTACGTCGACCAGAGCCGCGACTGCCTCGACGGCAACAAGACCGTATTCGAGGAAATTTCAGGCGGCGCCGACATCCTCACCGTCGGCAAGTACGAAACGCCGTCGCGCTCGTACATCGGCCGCTTCAACTTCAAGGGTGGCGACCAGCAGAAGCACGTCGGCCAGCTCTCCGGCGGCGAGCGCGGCCGCCTGCACATGGCGAAGACGCTGATCGCCGGCGGCAACGTCTTGCTGCTCGACGAACCGTCGAACGATCTGGACGTCGAAACCCTGCGCGCGCTGGAAGACGCCCTGCTCGAATTCGGCGGCAGCGTGATGGTCATCTCGCATGATCGCTGGTTCCTCGACCGCATTTGCACGCATATCCTGGCCTGCGAAGGCAACTCGCAATGGACTTTTTTCAGCGGCAACTACCACGAGTACGAGGAAGACAAGAAGCGCCGGCTGGGCGAAGAAGGGGCAAAGCCGAAGCGCATTCGCTATAAGCCGATTACGCGCTGAGGATGGGCGGGCGTCCTCGCGCGGGGCGCAATAACCAACGGGCATTGCGCCGGATGTTATTTGCCAACGGCGTCCGGGAATCCCTTTCGGCGCAATGCGCTCCGCTTATTGACGCCCTACATGGTGGCGTTGTCGCGATGTATCATGCAACACTGGTTTGGCGAACGTCCCGCATCGAACGCAAGCAGATCGGAGGAGAGCATGGGTGCAATCGAAGGAAGTGTCGGCAACAAGCTGCTGGCGATTTCGGCCGTTGGGACAACGCTGTTCGCGGGCGCCGCCGGTTTCGGGCTGTGGCGTTCGTGGGAGGCGCTGCGCGCGCTGAAGGCCGACACCGATGCGATAACCCTCAGCCTCGCGCTGATGGGGCTGGCGGCGGCGCTGGCGTTTATCGCTTTTTACACGACGGTGCGCAAAGCGATTGTCGGGCCTGCGTCCACTTTGGTGAGCGGCCTCGGCCGGCTGGCCGGCGGCGATTTTTCCGTCCCGATCCGGCAAACCGGCAGCGGCGAGTTCTGCGCGCTCGCCGCCAGCGCGGAGAAGATCCGCGTCGACCTGGGCGCCATTGTCCGCAGCGTCCAAGGGTCGACCCAGAGAGTCGCAGACGAGTCGGCAAAACTGACCGGCGCGGCGCAGGAAATTTCCGGCAGCTCGGGCGAACAAAGCCGTTCGGCCACATTGCTCGCTTCCGCTGTCGAGAAAGTCGCCGTCGGCTTCAACGCCATCGCCGAAAGCGCCCGGGACGTCAGGCGCAAAGCCGCGACCAGCCTGGACAACTCGCACACCAGCAACGTCAGCCTCTCGGCGCTGATCGGCGAGATCGACGTCGCCGAAGCGGCGATGCGGGAAATCGAGGAAGCGGTGGGCGAGTTCCTGCAAAGCACCCGCAGCATCGTCTCGATGACGCAGCAGGTGCGCGACATCGCCGACCAGACCAACCTGCTGGCGCTGAACGCCGCCATCGAAGCGGCGCGCGCCGGCGAACAGGGACGCGGCTTTGCCGTGGTCGCCGACGAGGTGCGCAAACTGGCCGAGAAATCGGCGCAGTCGGCCAGCCAGATCGATGAAGTGACGCGCGGGTTGAGCCAGAAATCCGAAAGCGTAGACCAAGCGATCCGCAAGGGGCAACACTCCCTCCAGGCCAGCCAGGATTTCATGGAAAATGTGGCGATCATCATGTCCGAATCGAATCAGCTGATCGTCCAGGCCACCCAGGGGGTCGACAATATCGCGCTTTCGGTGAATGAACAGAACGTCGCGACGCAAGACATCTCCCGCAGCATCGACCTGATTGCACAACGCGCCCAGGAAAACTGCCGGACGGTCACCCTGACCGCCGAAGCGGTGCAGCGCCTGCAAGAACTGTCGGGCGAACTGGAGCAGTCGGTGAATCGCTTTCAAACGTAAGTACCGGGAAATCCGGCGCGGTTTGCCGCATTTATCGGCGCCCTACTTTCCCCGCCGCGCCAAGTGCCGCGCCAACAGCACCGGCAAACGCAACACGAAGCCAAAAAACAGCCGGCCGTGCATCCAGGTCAGCAACACGTTGTCGCGCCAGTAGTTGAAGTGTGAAACGCCGCCCTCGTCGGCGCGAAAATACCTGACCGGCGCGGCGACATTGACCGGCGGCGTACCTTGCCAGCACAGGCGCACGACAGCTTCCGGGTCGAAGTCGAAACGGCGCATCCAGACCTGCCCCCGCATGACGCGAACCAGCGGCGCTATCGGGTAGACGCGAAAGCCGAACAGCGAGTCGCCGACGCCCGCCCCCAACGTTTCCAGGTTGGCCCACCAGTTCGAAATGCGCCGCCCCTTCACGCGCAGACCGGGCGCGCTGGCATCGAAAACCGGCAGGCCAAGCACCATCGCCTCCGGCCGGGCGGCGGATCGACCCATGAAGCCGGGGATGCATTCGGCCGGATGCTGGCCGTCGGAATCCATCGTCAGAACGTGCGTGTAACCCGCCAGCGCGGCCTGAGAGACCCCTTCGAGCACCGCCGCCCCCTTGCCGCGATTCGCCGGCAGAACAACCACCTTCAGACCGTCAAGCTCGGTGGCGAGCGCGTTCAACCCCTCGGGCGTCCCGTCGTCGCTGCCGTCGACGACGACCCATACCGGGTTCCAATGCCGGCAGGCGCCACGCACGGTCTCGTAAACCTTGAAACCGGGGTTGTAACTGGGGATCAACACCAGATGGGTGGTCGATTTTTCAGGCATGACGATATAACTGCTGACGGCGGCTTGCCGGAACCCGGCAAAACACGGCATTCATGGATATTTCCAAGGGTTCAAGGCTCAAACATCTTCTCCGGCCAGCCGCTTTACCTCGGCGGTTTGCGCCAAAGCGGCGATGACTTCCTCGACCAGTTCGGCGCCGTTGGCCTCGGCGGCAACTTCGGCGATGCTGTGTCGCAGTTCGTCGTAAAACGGCGGATGCCCCGTCAAACGGTGCCAAAAATCCGCGCCGATGTACAAAGGGTAATCGTGGTCGTCGCGCAGCTTCCGATAGTGGCCGCTTTCCTCCCCCGGCCCGCCATACAGGATGCCGACGACCAGATCGCCGTGCGCCACCGGAACCTTGTTGGTCTTACCCAGGTTGCGCGCCGCCTTGAAATGGCCGTGAATGCTGTCAACATCATCCCTGTTGATCGTGTTCGGCCCGAGTTTGACCTGGCAATACTTGCGCCGACCATCGACGGTATCGACAAATTCAATATCGATGCCCGCCACCATCGAGCCGAAGCTGTTTTTCAACACATCCGAAATGAAATTCTGCATGTTCGTACCGAAAGACGTGGTGATCGACGTGCCGAGTACGCGCGGATAAACCAGCGCCCGCGCCACCGCTCCGGACGACAGCCCGCCAGTCAAGAAGGCGGCGAGATACGGCGCAAGAAAGGGATTGATGTTGAACTCGCCCGGGTCGGCCAGCTTGCGCGTGTTTTCGACATGGTTGGCGGCAATGGTTTGGCGAAACCAGTCTTTCACTTGCTTGAGAATCCGGGCGCGTTCGATGGCTGTCACGGGAAAAAACACGAGTATGGGATGGCGCCATTTTCCCTTGACAGGCGCTATCGCGACACATTCAACCTGAAATACAATAACCACCACCACAACATTGGACATGGTTATCAGGATGAAAGATTTTTTTTCCATTTCCGAAGTCGCCGATCTGCTCTCAATTTCCAAGGAAACCCTGCGGCGGTGGGACAAGTCCGGCAAGCTCGTCGCGGTGCGCCATCCCATCAACAACTACCGCGTTTACCGGGCGCGCGATCTCAAACAGTTCGAGAAAATCGGCTTCATGTTCGAGGACGCGCCCGAACCGCCACCCGTCGCCCCCGGCGCGTACCTCTTCCGCTCGATGGAGCTGTTTGCCGGTGCGGGCGGGCTCGCGCTCGGGCTGGAACGCGCCGGATTCGACGTCCAGCTATTGAACGAAATCGACCACAATGCCTGCGCCACCCTGCGCCTTAACCGCCCGCTCTGGAACGTCGTGGAAGGCGATGTCTCCGCCCTCGACTTCACCGCGTATCGCGGGAAAGTCGAGTTGTTGACGGGCGGTTTCCCGTGCCAGGCTTTCAGTTACGCCGGCAAGCGGCTCGGTTTTGAAGACGCGCGCGGCACGCTGTTTTACGAGTTCGCCCGCGCGGTGAAAGAAGTGCAGCCGCTGGTATGTGTCGGCGAAAACGTGCGCGGGCTGATTTCGCACGAAAGCGGGCGGACGCTGGATGGCATGATTTCGGTGCTGGACGAACTCGGCTACGACATCGTGCCGCCGCGCATTCTGAAAGCGATTTTTCACCGCGTACCGCAAAAACGCGAACGTCTGTTTTTGGTGGGGTTGCGCCGCGATGCCGGGCTGCAATTTGGCTGGCCGCACCCGCACAAGGAAATTTACAGCCTGCGCGATGCGCTGAAGAAAGGGCGGCTTTTCAAAACGGATACCCCGGTTTCACCCGGCCAAGCCTACCCCAAGCACAAGCGCCACATCATGGCTCTGATTCCGCCCGGCGGATATTGGCGTGATTTGCCGGTCGAATTGCAGAAGTCCTACATGAAAGGTTCGTTTCATCTCGACGGCGGCAAAACCGGCATGGCGCGGCGCATCAGTTGGGACGAACCTTGCCTCACGCTCACCTGCGCCCCGGCACAAAAGCAGACGGAACGCTGCCATCCCGACGAAACCCGGCCGTTCACCGTGCGCGAATACGCGCGTATTCAAACCTTTCCCGACGACTGGCAGTTCGCCGGTTCGCTCACCTCGCAGTACAAACAGATCGGTAACGCCGTGCCGGTCAACCTGGCCGAGGAAATGGGCAAAGCGCTCATGGCAACACTGGCGGAATATGCCCGGCGCCAAACCCGCTCCGACCCCGGTTTCACGCCGGGGCGCCTCCCCGCCCAGCAGACCGTAACCGCGCCTGCGCCAACTTGAGATCAACCCGGAACACGGCATTCCGAAGGCGTTGCGGCCGGTTGCCCCCTGTCGAAATGGCGGCGTTGGGATAGAAACGAAAGGGGTTTGTTCTTTGGCAACCATTCCGGCCAGCAACATGGCGACAAACGACCGTGCGCCGAACGCGATCCCGCCCGGCACCCGGCAACCGGAGCAGCCGCTCGCAACCCTTTATGCCGACCAGTCCATTATCGTGGTCGACAAACCGCCCGGCCTGCTTGCGGTGCCGGGGCGCGGCCCGGACAAACAGGACTGCCTGGCCGCACGGGTCGAAGCCGGGTATCCCGGTGCGCGTACCGTGCACCGCCTGGACATGGCGACCTCCGGCCTGATGGTTCTGGCACGCGGCGCCGACATGCAGCGCCGCCTGAGCATCCTCTTCGAGCAACGCCGGGTCGAGAAACGCTATACGGCAATCGTCGGCGGAAAGCTGGCGACGGCAATCGGCGAAATCGACCTGCCGCTGATCGTCGACTGGCCGAACCGCCCGCGCCAGAAAGTGGACTTTGCGTGCGGCAAGCCCTCGCTGACGCGCTACCGCGTACTTGGCTACAACCCCGCCAACGACACCTCCCGCCTCGAACTGGCGCCGGAAACAGGCCGCACGCACCAGTTGCGCGTACACCTGCTGGCGCTCGGCCACCCGATTCTCGGCGATGCGCTTTACGCCGGAACTGCCGCCCGGGACAAAGCGGATCGTCTGTTGTTGCACGCGCACGCGCTCGCTTTCACCCACCCTGGCTCCGGCAAAGCAATGTATTTTTGCTGCCCTGCCCCGTTCTGAAACCGGGCTGGGCAGCAAATTGCCGGATAGCATATATTTGTGCGGGGCAACAAGAGCGGGTATATTGCTGATCGACCAACTTCCTTCCCAACTCCTTGCAGGGTCTGCCACATGACTTTATCCTTCTTGCGCGTCTTGGGCGCGACCGTCGCTTTGACACTGTGCGCCGGGTCGGCCTGGGCCGGCGAAGCGCCCGCCATCGCCGGTATCCCGGTCGAGTTCATCCTTTTCGCGCTGACGCTGCTCGGCGTGGCGCTCTTCCACAACCAGACGTTCAACGTCGCGCTGGCGGGCGTTTCGGCGGTGGCGCTCTACAAGATGGCGTTCACCGGCTTCAAGACCGGCGCCGGCATCGCCGGTTTCGCCGGCCACCTCGGCCACGAGTGGGTGACGCTCGCCAACCTGTTCTGCCTGCTGATGGGCTTCGCCATTCTGGCGCGACATTTCGAGAAGAGCCATGTGCCGCTGATCCTGCCCCGCTATTTGCCGGACGACTGGCGCGGCGCTTTCGGCGTGCTGGCGATGGTATGGGTGATTTCCAGCTTCCTCGACAACATCGCTGCCGCGCTGATCGGCGGCGCGATGGCGCACCAGTTGTTCCGGGCGAAAGTACACATCGGCTACCTCGCCGCCATCGTCGCAGCCTCCAACGCCGGCGGCGCGTTTTCCGTGGTCGGCGATACGACGACGACCATGATGTGGATCGCCGGCGTCCATCCGGGCGCCGTGTTCGAGGCGGTGCTGGCGTCGGCCATCGCGCTGGCAATCTCGGGATATTTCGCCGCCAAACAGCAGCACGCCTACTCGCCCATCCTCAAAAACACGCACAGCAACATCCGCGTAGACTGGGGCCGCATCTTCATCGTCGCGCTGATTCTGGTCTTTGCGATGGTCACCAACATTGTCGTCAACACGCACTACACGGCGATCAGCGACACCTTTCCCTTCATCGGCGTCGCCGTCTGGGCGGCCATCCTCGCCACCGTCCCGGTGCGCCGCCACGACTGGGAAGTGCTCGGCGAATCGCTGAAAGGCACTTTCTTCCTGCTCTTTCTGGTCACTACCGCGTCGATGATGCCGGTCGAAAAACTGCCGGCCGCATCGTGGCAAACCGCTTTCGGCCTCGGCTTCGTTTCCGCCGTCTTCGACAACATCCCGCTCACCGCGCTGGCCATCCGCCAGGACGGCTACGACTGGGGCTTCCTCGCTTTCGGCGTCGGCTACGGCGGCTCGATGCTGTGGTTCGGCTCGTCGGCGGGCGTCGCGCTCTCGAACATGTATCCCGAGGCCAAATCGGCCGGCCTCTGGCTGCGCCATGGCTGGCACGTCGCGCTCGCCTACGTCGTCGGTTTCATGGCGATGGTGCTGTTGGTCGGCTGGCACCCCGAACCGCTGAACAAGGCTGCTGCCGACGTTCCGGCGGCGGTACAAACCGGCCCGGCAACATCCTCCGGCAACTGAGGCGGATCAAAGGGCAGATACCGACATGAAACTTTCCGCTCACCCGCTCTGGCTGGTCGGCTTTCGCCCCTTTTTTAGCCTTGCCTGTCTGTCCGGGCTGAGTCTGCCCGTTCTCTGGGTTCTGGTCTACAGCGGCGTCGTTGCCGCGCCGCCCGGGCCGTTTTCGGCGGTGCAGTGGCACGCGCACGAAATGTTCTTCGGCTTCGGCTGGGCCGTGCTCGGCGGTTTCCTGCTCACGTCGACGAAAAACTGGGTGCGCGTGCGCGGCTACCACGGCCGTGCGCTGATCTTCCTCGCCGCCGCGTGGGTCTTCGAGCGTATCGGCATGTGGTTCGGCGGCGGGTGGCCGAGCGTGCTTTTCGAGCTGTCCAACAAACTGTTTCTGGTTTCCATCGTCGCGCTGCTGCTGTGGACGCTAATCCGGCACCGCGACAGCGATTCCTACCGCGACAACGCTTTGTTTCTCGTCGTCCTGCCGTTATTCGTCGTCGCCAAGCATCTGATGCTGCAAGACGAACATTTCCCGCTGGGCGCAAACGTCGCGGTCGGGCTCTTCCGCGTAGCCTTTCTCGTCATGCTCGAACGCACGCTGAGCACGTTCATGAAAGGCGCGTTCCAAGTCACCATCCTGCGCCAGCCCGCGCTGGACGGTGCGATCAAGCTGCTCGGCCTGCTGCTCGTCTTCGAAAACCTGCTGCCCGCTCCACTCGCCGGCGCGCTTGCCTTGCTCCTCGCCGCCTTGCTCGGCGGGCGCTTTGTATTCTGGAAACCGCACCTGGCGATACGGCGGCCCGACATCGGGGTCATGTTCCTCGGCTACCTGGCCATCATCGCCCAGTTGTTGATCGCAGTGATCGGGCGCGTCGCCGAACCGGCCTGGGTCGGTTCGCTGGCGGTGCACGTCTTCACCTTCGGCGCGATGGGGCTGATCGTCCCGGCGATGATGATCCGCATCGCCAAAGGGCATACCGGACGCAAGGTCGTTTTCGACGCGCCGGACAACACGGTGCTGCGCATCATGACTGCCGCCTTCGCCGCCCGCGTCGTCGCCCCCCAAATCTATCCCGCCGGCTACCTGTACTGGATCGTCGTGGCCGCCGCCTGCTGGTTTGCCGGCTTCTCGCTCCTCGCCTGGCGCTACATCCCCTACCTGGCTCGGGCACGGGTCGATGGCAAGGAGCATTGAGCCCGGAAACCTACGCCACGTAGCGTTTGCTGGCGCGCCGTCTGCCGGGTTTCGATTTCTGGATGATGACGCCCCGCACCGCCGAAAGATCGGCCACGGGAAGCGTCGGATAGGCGGCGTTGAGCGGGTATAGCGCCCAGTTTTCCGCGTCGCCCCGCAACTGGCGGAATATCCACCCGCCATCGACCAGAGCCAGGACGTAAGAACCGTCGACCGCCAGACCGTCCGGCTCGATCACGACGATCTCGCCTTCCACGAACTCCGGCGCCATCGAGTCCCCGAGCACCATCAGCGCGAAAGACTCGCCGCCGGAACAGGGTTCGGACGCTTCGTCGTGCGCCAGCGGATGAATCGGAATGACGCGCCGACCCGGCCGCAAGCTCTCGTCCCGGTTGCTGCCCGGGTCGCCGGCATCCGCGAATTCTGTATTACACTTCGGCATGTAGCCTTTCCGAGTCAGTTAAATGCGTGGAGGCATTGTCGGCAACTGCCCGGAGCGTGAAAATTACCCACACGGGTAGCCCCCCTACCCCTAACGGTTATGGACTTCGCCGCCTCAATCTCGCTAAATGTGAGGGTTACTGGTGGGCTATCGCCTATCGTCTTTTTTTCTCACTCAAAACACTGGAGACTTAGATGAATTTTGACAAAGAACTTAACGCCAGCGGCCTTTCCTGCCCCCTGCCCATCGTAAAGACCAAAAAATCGCTCAACGACATGACCAGCGGGCAAGTGCTGCGCGTGCTCGCCACCGACCCCGGCTCCTGTGCCGACATGAAGGCTTTTTCCGAGCAGACCGGCAACGAGCTGGTAGGAACCGGCCAGGAAGGCGCCGCGTTCGTTTTCTTCCTGAAAAAGAAGTAAGCCTCGCGACGCACCGGTTGTCACCCCAACGCCGATTCAGGACACGTATAAGGAGAAATCGTGAGCAATAAGAAAATGGCCATCATTGCCACCAAGGGCACCTTGGACTGGGGCTATCCGCCGTTTATCCTCGCCTCCACCGCTGCCGCGCTCGGATGGGAAGTCCAGATATTTTTCACCTTTTACGGCCTGCAGCTCCTGCGCAAAGACCTGAGCGACATCAAGATCAGCCCGCTGGCCAACCCGGCGATGCCGATGCCGGTCGACATGCCGGTGCTGGTTCAGGCGCTGCCCGGCATGGAGGCGATGGCGACCATGATGATGAAAAAGAAAATGGCCGACAAGGGCGTCGCCTCGCTCAAGGAACTGCGCGACACCTGCATCGAATGCGACGTAAAAATGATCGCCTGCCAGATGACGGTCGACCTGTTCGAATTCGACAAAAAGGATTTCATCGACGAAACGGAATACGCGGGAGCGGCCGCCTTCTTGGGCTTTGCCGGCGACACCAACGTTTGCCTTTACATCTGAACGACAGGCGCCAGGCCGGTTCCGGCGACGCGGATCAGTATGCGTCGGAACCGGCTTGGCGCTTTGTCTGCCCGACCGATAGCCGGCGATACCTTCGACACACCGAACCGCACCAACATTGAGCAACACTCCGTCGGGCGATAAAATCGGCTGCTTCTATCGGCAGCCATCGCCAGACGGGGATTTTTTTGCTCCAGAATAGCGACATTACCACTTGAGATCTATTTCTTCGCCGCCAATCCATGACCCGCTCGCGCGCCCCACGTCGGCGAAAAGCGTCGAGACGCGCAGCACCACATGCTACATGTGCGCCTGCCGTTGCGGCATTCGCGTGCATCTGCGCGACGGCGAAGTGCGTTATATCGAGGGAAACCCGGATCACCCGCTGAACCATGGCGTCATTTGCGCCAAAGGATCGTCGGGCATCATGAAGCAATATTCTCCGGCGCGCCTGACGCAACCTCTGCGCCGCAAGGCCGGCAGCGAGCGCGGCGCGGGCGAATTCGAGCCAATAAGCTGGGAGGAAGCCTTCTCCCTGCTCGCCGAGCGGCTGCGCCACATACGCGCTACCGACCCCAAAAAATTCGCCCTGTTCACCGGTCGCGACCAGATGCAGGCGCTGACCGGGCTGTTCGCCCGCCAGTTCGGCACCCCGAACTATGCGGCGCATGGCGGCTTCTGCTCGGTCAACATGGCGGCCGGGATGATTTACACGATAGGCGGCTCGTTCTGGGAGTTCGGCGGGCCGGATCTCGACCGCGCCAAGCTGTTCGTGATGATCGGCACCGCCGAAGACCATCACTCCAACCCGATGAAGATCGCGCTGTCGAAATTCAAGCGCAACGGAGGCCGTTTCATTTCGATCAACCCGGTGCGCACCGGCTATTCGGCGATTGCCGACGAGTGGGTGCCGATCCGGCCGGGTACCGACGGCGCGCTGCTGCTCGCGCTGATCCACGAAATCATCGCGCTCGGCCTGTTCGACCGCGAATTTCTGGTGCGCTACACCAACGCCGGCGAGCTGGTGAACATGAACGGGGCCAACGACGAATTCGGCATGTTCGTGCGTACCGAGGTGCCCGAGGAGGAAGGCTGTTTCGACCCGCAGAACAAGCTGTGGTGGGATCGCGCAAGCAACCGCCCGGTGCTTTCGCACGCCGAAGGCAGCGACCCGCTGCTGATCGGCGAGTTCGCGCTTTCCGACGGTACGCCGGTGAAACCGGCATTCCAGCTGTTGAAGGAAAGGGTGGAAAGCTACACCGCCGAATGGGCCTCCGGCATCACCGGCATTCCCGTCGAAACGATTCGTCGCCTGGCGCACGAAATGGGCGTCACCGCGCGCGACCAGAAGATCGAGCTGCCGATCGCCTGGACTGACTCCTGGGGCAAGGAACACGATACCGTTAGCGGCAACCCGGTCGCCTTCCACGCGATGCGCGGGCTGGCGGCACACTCTAACGGGTTCCACACCATCCGTTCGCTGGCCATCCTGATGTCGCTGCTCGGCACGATAGACCGGCCCGGCGGATTCCGCCACAAGGCGCCCTTCCCGCGCCCGATTCCGCCGTGCGCAAAGACGCCGAACACGCCGCTCGGCGTCAGGCCCAACACGCCGCTCGACGGCCTGGCGCTGGGTTGGCCGTCCGAGCCGGACGATCTTTTCGTCGACGACGAAGGCAGGCCGGTGCGCATCGACAAGGCGTTCTCGTGGGAATACCCGCTCTCCGTGCACGGCCTGATGCATAACGTCATCACCAACGCCTGGCGCGGCGACCCCTACCCGATCGACACGCTGATGATCTTCATGGCGAACATGGCCTGGAACTCGACCATGAACACGTCTGAAGTGCGCCAGATGCTGAACGATAAAGGGGAAGACGGCGAATACAAAATCCCCTTCATCGCCGTCTGCGATGCGTTCCAGTCGGAAATGACGGCGTTCGCCGACCTGGTGCTGCCCGACACCACCTATCTCGAACGCCACGACGTGATGTCGATGCTCGACCGGCCGATTTCCGAATTCGACGGCCCGGTAGACTCGATACGCATTCCGGTGGTGCCGCCCACCGGCCAGTGCAAACCGTTTCAGGAAGTGCTGATCGAGCTGGCCGGACGCTTGAACCTGCCGGCTTTCGTACGCCCCGACGGCACCCGAAAATTCCGCGACTACCCCGACTTCATCGTCAATTACGAAACCGATACCGGTTCCGGGATCGGTTTCCTGGCCGGCTGGCGCGGCAAGGGCGGCGAAAAGTTCATGCGCGGCGAACCGAACCCGCGCCAGTGGGAAATGTACGCGCAGAACAACTGCGTGTACCACCACAAGCTACCGCCGTCGTACCAGTACATGCGCAACTGGAACAAGGGCTATCTGGAGTGGTCGCAGCGCAGCCGGATCACCCGCTACGCCGAACCGATCCTGATTCACCTCTATTCGGAGGTGTTGCAGAAATTCCGTCTGGCCGCCCAGGGGAAGGGCATTTCCCGCAAGCCACCGGAACACTTAAAGAAGAATATCGCCGAATATTTCGACCCGCTGCCGTTCTACTACGAGCCGCTCGAAGCGCAGAAGACCGACTGCACCAAATACCCGCTCAGCGCAATCACGCAGCGCCCGATGGCGATGTACCACTCGTGGGATTCCCAAAACGCCTGGCTGCGCCAGATCCACAGCCACAACCACCTCTACGTCAACCCGCAGACGGCGAGCGCGCAGGGCATCGACGATGGCGGCTGGATGTGGGTCGAGTCGCAATGGGGCAAGGTGCGTTGTCTCGCCAAGTACTCCGAAGCCGTCGAGCCGGGCACCGTGTGGACTTGGAACGCGATCGGCAAGGCGGCCGGCGCGTGGCATCTCGACGCCGACGCCAACGAATCGCAGCGCGGTTTTCTGCTCAACCACCTGATTTCGGAAGAGTTGCCGGGGACGGCATCGGCCGAACCCATTTCCAATTCCGACCCGATTACCGGGCAAGCCGCCTGGTTCGATGTGCGGGTGCGCATTTACAAGGCCGAGCCCGGCGAACCGGCAAGCACTTGGCCGCAGTTCCAGGCAGTGCCTGCGGCGCCGGGCACGGCGGTAAAGAATCCGGGCTGGCTCGCCTATTTTGCGGGCAAAGGGCGGCGCAAATGACCCAGCTCGCACTGGTCATCGACCTCAATGTCTGTGTCGGCT
Source organism: Betaproteobacteria bacterium (assembly GCA_016208425.1). Classification (GTDB taxonomy): domain Bacteria; phylum Pseudomonadota; class Gammaproteobacteria; order Burkholderiales; family Rhodocyclaceae; genus JACQYA01. The sequence goes on along the minus strand of JACQYA010000068.1, from coordinate 49,291 downwards.
GTCACGCTTGCGTCACCAACTGCAAGCAGTGGAACACCTCCGGCTCGGCCGGCCCGCTCGCCGACTTCAACCCCTACGGCGCCGATCCGACCGGCACCTTCTTCAACCGCGTACAGACTTTCGAGGTCGGAAAGTACCCGAATACGCAGACGGTGCATTTCCCCAAGTCCTGCCTGCATTGCGAGGAGCCGCCGTGCGTGCCGGTATGCCCGACCGGGGCGAGCTACAAGCGCGCGGACGACGGTATCGTCCTCGTCGACTACGACAAGTGTATCGGCTGCAAGTACTGCTCCTGGGCCTGTCCTTACGGCGCTCGCGAGTTTGACGAGAGCCGGCGGGTGATGACGAAATGCACGCTGTGCGTCGACCGGATCTACGATACCGCGCTCGCCGAAAACGAAAGAAAACCCGCCTGCGTCCTCGCCTGCCCGACCAGCGCGCGGATCTTCGGAGACATTCACGACCCCGATTCGCCCGTCTCGGTCGCCATCCGCGAGAGCGCTGGCTACCCCCTGATGCCCGAGTGGGGAACCTATCCGTCGAACCACTACCTGCCCAGGCGCAAGACCGCCCTGCACATCCACAAGGACGAGCTGCAGCGCGCCGACAATCCGTTGAAGATCGACGGCCTGTTGCCCAAGCCGGCAAAGTCGGAACCGTCGCTCGACGACGTGATGTCCTGGTAAGCGACAAGAACCATGAAACCCGCCTTCTCCGTCATCTTTCTAACCACGCTCATCGGCGCCGCGCAGGGTCTGTTTCTGGCGCTGTTCACGGCACAGTCGTACGTCCTGTTCGGCTTGCTGCCGCAGCAGAACGAACACACCTTCTACGCGCACGGCAGCCTGGTCGCACTGGTCTTCCTGACCGGTGGCCTGCTCGCCTCATTCTTCCACCTCGGCCGGCCCGAACGCGCTTGGCGTTCGGCCGCAAAGTGGCGTACCTCGTGGTTGTCCCGGGAAGTGATCGTTTTGCCGGCCTTCATGGGCGCGATCTTTCTCTATGGTCTGGCTCATCTTGGGGGCTGGAAGCTGGTGCTCGCTACCCTCGAATCCGGCGTCGTCATCGACGCTTCGGTCGTTCTCGGCGCCATCGGCACGATCCTGGCGTTTGCGCTCTTCGTCTGTACCGCGATGATTTACGCATCCCTGCCGTTCCTGCGCGAATGGCACAGCCCGCTCACCGTCATCAACACCATCCTGCTCGGCGGCGCGTCCGGGTTCTCGCTCGCGGCAACATTCGCCGCTTCCGGCGCGCCGGAACTCATGCGGTTTTTTGCGGCCTGGGCCTTCATCATCACGCTGCTCGGGTTGGTCAGCCGCAGCGCCTCGCTAGCCCGCAACCGGCGGTTGAAGCCAAAATCGACGGTACAAACGGCCATCGGCATCAAACATCCCCAGATCGTGCAAAAATCGTCGGGATTCTTGGGCGGAGCATTCAACACGCGCGAATTTTTTCATGGCAAGTCACCGTCCGTGCTGCGCTCGGTCAAGTGGGGGTTCCTCCTGGCCGCCTTCGTTCTGCCGGCCCTGATGCTGGCGGCCGGGCTGTGGGCCAACGTGCCTGAGGCGTTGCCGCTCGCCTTCGCCGTACAATACCCGGGGCTGCTCGCCGAACGGTGGTTCTTTTTCGCGCAGGCGAACCACCCGCAGAACATTTACTACCAGGCCGTGACCTGAATTTATGATACGTCAAGGAAACTGTTGCTCTCGTACGACATGCTTTAAAAGTTTATACTTATATTTAAACGATGTGAGAACCGGCGACGCGCTTACACCAGATCGCGAACAAAGGACTCTAAACAAGGAGGAAATGGCACTATGGCACTAGTTGAACCACATGGCGGGCGCGGCCTGCTGGAATTGCTGCTCGAAGGCGACGCGCTCGCCGCCGAACTGGCGCGCGCTGCCGGTCTGCCCAAGATCCGCGTCAGCTCGCGCGAGAAGGGCGACCTTATCATGCTCGGTATCGGCGGTTTCACGCCGCTGGAAGGCTTCATGTCGCACGCCGATTGGGCGGGAGTGTGCGATGGGATGAAAATGGCGAACGGCCTGTTCTGGCCGATCCCCATCACGCTTTCGGCCGACCAGAAGACAGCCGACGCGATAGCGATCGGAAGCGACATCGCGCTGACCGACCCGGATGACGGCTCGATCTTGGCGACGATGCGGGTTACCGAGAAATACTCGATCGACAAGGCGCACGAATGCGCCACCGTGTTCAAGACGACCGACCCCAAGCACCCCGGCGTCAAGCTGGTGATGGAACAGGGCGAAATCAACCTGGCCGGCCCGGTCAAGGTCTTGTCGCAAAGCGATTTTCCGGAAAAATACGGCGATCTTTTCATGTCGCCACGGCAGACGCGCGCGCAATTCGAGGCGATGGGCTGGAGCAAGGTTGCCGCTTTCCAGACCCGCAACCCGATGCACCGTTCGCACGAGTATCTGGCCAAGATCGCCATCGAGACCTGCGATGGCGTTCTGATCCACTCGCTGCTCGGCAATCTGAAGCCCGGCGATATTCCCGCCGAAGTGCGCGCCAAAGCCATTTCCACGCTGACCGAGAACTACTTCGTCAAGAAGACCGTCATTCAGGCCGGTTATCCGCTGGACATGCGCTACGCCGGCCCGCGCGAGGCGCTGCTGCACGCGGTGTTCCGCCAGAACTACGGCTGCTCGCACCAGATCGTCGGCCGCGACCATGCCGGCGTCGGCAGCTATTACGGGCCGTTCGACGCGCATCAAATCTTCGACCACGTGCCGAAGGGCGCGTTGCAGACGGAAGCGATGAAGATCGATATTTCCTTCTGGTGCTACAAATGCGGCGGCATGGCTTCCGGCCGTACCTGCCCGCACGACGACGCCGACCGCCTGCAAGTATCGGGGACGCAGTTGCGCAAGTCGCTATCCGAAGGCGCCGAAGTCCCGGCCGAGTTCAGCCGCAAGGAGGTTCTCGAGATTCTGCGCGAGTACTACGCCGGACTCGACAAGTGACGGCTGACACAGCCGTCACTCTTCCGGCGCGCGGTACCGGCGCCGGAAAACCAGAGTTAGTTTTATTGTTTTTAATTCCACCACAACAAAGGAGTAAGTAGTCATGCCAACCTACGTGAGAACCGAGAAATGCGATGGCTGTAAGGGTCAAGACAAGACCGCTTGCATGTACATCTGCCCGCATAACCTGATGAAACTAGACCGGGACGGTTCCGAGACCGGCCATGCCATGAAGGCGTTCAACCAGGAGCCGGAGCAGTGCTGGGAGTGCTACTCCTGCGTCAAGATCTGCCCGCAGAGCGCGATCGAAGTCCGGCATTACGCCGACGTCGTGCCGCTGGGCGGCTCCGTGCAACCGATGCGCGGCTCCGACTCGATCATGTGGACGATCAAGTTCCGTAACGGCAACATGAAGCGCTTCAAGTTCCCGATCCGCACGACGACCGAGGGTTCCATCGACCCGTACGGCAACAAGCCGATGCCGAAGATGTCCGAGCTGACCGCCGAAGGCGTGTTCACCAAGGATATGATGGGTGGTTTCCGCGCCGGCAACCCCGCCGAATTGATCCGCAAGTAATCTTTTTTCGAGGAATAGAAAATGTCTGGAACTTTTGACCAACCCGAAATCGTCCACGAAGAGTTGGACATCCTGCTGATCGGCGGCGGCATGGCCTGCTGCGGTACGGCTTACGAAATGATGCGCTGGGCCGAAGCTCTGAAGGCCGAAACCGGCAAGGAACTGAAGATCAAGCTGGTCGACAAGGCCGCGATGGATCGCTCCGGCGCCGTGGCGCAGGGTCTGTCCGCGATCAACACCTACATCGGCGACAAGCAAGACCCCGCCGACTACGCCCGCATGGTCTCCAACGACCTGATGGGCATCACCCGCGACGATCTGACCTACGACTTGGGCCGCAACGTCGACGACTCCGTGCACCTGTTCGAAGAATGGGGTCTGCCGATCTGGAAGACCGACGCCGACGGCGTGCGCCACGACGGCGCCGAGTCGATCAAGGAAGGCCTGCCGCTGCTGAAGGACGGTGGTCAACCAGTGCGTTCGGGCAAGTGGCAGATCATGATTAACGGCGAATCCTACAAGTGGATCGTTGCCGAAGCCGCCAAGAAGGCGCTCGGCCTCGACCGCATCCAGGAGCGCGTGTTCATCGTTCACCTCATCAACGACAAGAACGACCCCTCCCGCATCGCCGGCGCCGCCGGTTTCTCGGTTCGCGAGAACAAGATCTACATCTACAAGGCCAAGGCCGTCATGCTGGCCGCCGGTGGCTGCGTCAACCTGTTCCGCCCGCGCTCGGTCGGCGAAGGCCAGGGTCGCGCCTGGTATCCGGTGTGGAACGCCGGTTCGACCTACGCGATGGCTGCCGAGGCCGGCGCCGAACTGACCCTGATGGAAAACCGCTTCGTTCCGGCCCGCTTCAAGGACGGTTACGGCCCGGTCGGCGCCTGGTTCCTGCTCTTCAAGGCGCAGGCGACCAACGCCTACGGCGAGAACTACATGGTCAAGAACAAGGAAATGCTGAACGACTACCCGCCTTACGGTCAGGCCGCCGTTCCCGCTTCCTGCCTGCGCAACCACCTGATGCTCAAGGAGATGAAGGAAGGTCGCGGCCCGATCTATATGGACACCGTCACGGCGCTCGCCAAGCTGCGCGAAACCCTGACGCCGAAAGAAGTCAAGCACCTCGAAGCCGAGGCTTGGGAAGACTTCCTCGACATGTGTATCGGCCAGTGCGGCGTCTGGGTGGGCGAGAACATCGAACCCGAGAAGAAAATGTCCGAACTGATGCCGACCGAGCCCTACCTGCTCGGCTCGCACTCCGGCTGCTGCGGCATTTGGGTCTCCGGCCCAACCGATGTCGGTGCCCCGACCACGGAAGAGTACGAAGTCCCCGCACACCTGCCGAAGGGCTGGAACTGGGGCTATCGCTCGATGACCACAGTCAATGGCCTGTTCACCGCCGGCGACGGCGTTGGCGCTTCCGGTCACAAGTTCTCGTCCGGTTCGCACACCGAAGGCCGTCTGGCCGCCAAGTCGATGGTCAAATACGTGCTCGACAACGCCGATTACGTTCCCGAAATGGAAGAGACCAACGAACAGATCGCCGAAGCGATCTGGAAGCCGGTGCGCAACTTCCTCGAGTTCAAGGACTACACCACCGCGATCGACGTCAACCCCAACTACATCACGCCCAAGATGCTGCAGTTCCGCCTGCAGAAGATCATGGACGAGTATGTTGCCGGTGTTGCCACGTACTACAACACCAACGACAAGATGCTGGCAGTCGCCGAAGAGAAGCTGGAAATGCTCAAGGAAGACTCCCGCAAGATGCGCGCCAAGGATCTGCACGAACTGCTGCGCGCGTGGGAAAACTACCACCGCATCCTGACTGCCGAAGCCCACATGAAGCACATCCAGTTCCGCGAAGAATCCCGTTACCCGGGCTTCTACTACCGCACCGACAAGAACTTCGTCGATGAGGAAAACTGGCACTGCTTCGTGAACTCGATCTACGACAAGAACACCCACAAGTGGACTTGCTTCAAGCGCAAGCACGTCGACCTGGTCGACAAGTCCAAGCTGTTCAAGGCTGGCGCACCGCACTAAGCGTCAGTAGTATCATGACTGGCCGGGCGCCCATAGCGGGTGCCCGGTTTTTTTTCGATAGGTGTATATATGGACAACAACCCCTTTCCCGACAGCCCGGTCATGCCGACCATGTTCGATGGCAGCAAGGCGATCAATTTCCGCTGCCACCGCGACATTGGCTGCTGGAACGCCTGTTGCAGCAATATCGACATATCGCTGACCCCGTACGACGTGTTGAGGCTGAAACAACGGCTGGAACTCGGTTCCGGCGAATTCCTCAATACCTACACGGTACCTTACGAGATCGAAAAGGATGGCTTGGCCGGTGTCAAACTGCGGCCGGTTGACGGCGGCACCGCCTGCCGCTTCATGACACCCGAAGGCTGCGGCGTCTATTCCGACCGGCCGACGGCCTGCCGCTATTACCCTGTCGCGCTCCTGTCGATGCGCAAACAGGACGAATATATCGACCAGAATTCCTACGCGCTGGTTCAGGAACCCCATTGCCTGGGGCACCAGGATCCGCGTTCCATCACCGTCAACGACTACCGCGCCGAACAGGGGCTGCCGGAATACGACGATCTGGCGCGCGGCTGGCGCCAGTTGATTCTGAAGAAGAAGTCGTCCGGGCCGTCGATCGGTAAGCCCTCCAAGCGTAGCCTGCAACTCTTTTTCATGGCCTGTTACGACCTTGACCGCTTCCGCGAATTTGTCGCCAGCGAAGGATTTTCAGACCTGTTCGACATTCCCGACGAAGAACTGCTCAAGATTCTCGGCGACGACGTGAATCTGTTGGAATTCGCTTTCCGTTTCCTGCGGCAAACCCTGTTTGGAGAAACATCGATTGCGCTCCGCGCCGAGAGCGTGGAAAAACGCAAAGAACGCCAGCAAGAGCGAAATCTCCGCCTTGAGCGCGAAGCGGCCGAGCGGATGGAGCGCGAAGAGGACAGCGGCTTTGACGAAGATTTGCCCGGCAACTCCTGTAGTTCAAACTGACCGCTCTACAACATCTGCTCCCTACTCTATATTGGCAAGCAGCCCGGCGATCCGGGCAGCGCCAGCCAGCCACCCCGTCAGTCAACCCATTTCCTGGAGAAAAACCATGTTTATGTTTAGATTCCTGCTCGCCGCCATCGCGATTTACGCGACGCCAGTTATCGCCGACGAAGCCACCTGGGTGGCGGACGCGCGCAAGGTCGCCGGCGCGATGCCGTCGAAGTTGCTCGGCGTACTGAAAGAAGAAACCGAGAAAGGCGGGCCGGAGAGCGCGATTGGTGTCTGCCGCGACAAAGCGCCGCAGATGGCTAAAGCCGCTTCCGAACAGAGCGGCTGGAACATCCGCCGCGTCAGCCTGCGCAACCGCAACCCGAAAGCCGTGCCCGATACCTGGGAGCGCGCCGTGCTGGAAGAGTTCGACCGCCGTGCGGCGGCCGGTGAAAATCCGGCAACACTGGAAAAATCGGAACTCGTTGCCGATGGCGAGAATAAAATTCAGCGCTACATGAAAGCGCTACCGACCCAAGATCTCTGTCTGGCTTGTCACGGCGCGGCCGATAGCCTGAAACCGGCAGTCAGCGAGCAGCTACGCAAACTTTACCCGGACGATAAAGCGACCGGCTATGGTATCGCCGACATCCGGGGCGCGATCACGCTGAAAAAAACCACCCGGTAACCGCCACTACCCTCCGGCGCCTCCACAAGAGCGCGCGGGTTGGGGAACCTACTTCTCCAGAGCCTCCGTGATCTCGGCGAAGGTGTGTGCAATTTCAATTATCGGAATAGCGATGCCGAGTTGCCGGGCAATCTGGGTTGCCGAAAAAATGCCCCGGACAATTTCACCGCCGCCGACCGTGTCGCGTTCTACCGCGAGAGCGTGTTGCCGACCACTATTTTTCAACGTTTCGATGATGCTGCCAACCTCGGCGCGCAATACCGCGTCGATATCGAGAACATCGATCAGCGCCCTGGGCACCATGAGGTCGCTCACTGTCAGATCGCCGAACTTGGCGCCCCGCCGCTCCTGCAATAGCTTGACCGGCTTTTCCCCCATCGTGTCGCGCACGGTAATCAGACCCTCGATCACACCGTTGGCGCCAACTACCAGCAACAAGCGCACACGGCGTGCAATCATCTTCTGGCTGGCCTGTGCGATAGTCTCGCCGGCGCCGACCGTCGCCGCAGACACCTGCCGCAAGTCTGTCATTACATCGATGGCCGGCGAGTTGACCTTGACCGGTTTTGGCGCATAAGAATCGGCTGGCAGGCAAATCACCCCCGCCTTCATCCGAGTCATTGCTAGTGGCTTGTGCATGAACCCCTCCAATTAATATGATACTTGCATCACGCATGCACCGCGCCCGTCAAGAGGCAGCACCACTCCATCACGCTTACGATTTGCCGGCGATTTCCAGAAGCTTGGCAGACTGGATGATATTACCGTCCAGACCGGCCTCTTTGGCGCCGCCACCGTAGGCGATAGACAGCAACTGCGAGTAGTACATCACCGGCATGTTGAGGCTGGTACCCTTTTTCTTGTTGATTTCCGACTGATAAATCTCGACGTTGGCCTGGCAGAGCTGGCAAGGGGTAACAATCAGTTCGGCACCGTTGTCGTAGGCAGCTTCGACAATATCCTTGATCTGCTTCTGGCTCTTTTCCGGTTCGGAAAAAGCGAGCGCACCGCCGCAGCACGTTACTTTTTGATCGAAAGCCACCGGCTCGGCGCCCACCGTTTCGATCATCTTGTCAAGATACATTGGATTTTCAAAAGACTCGCCGGCGATTCCGAATGGGCGATTTGTCTGGCAGCCGACGTAACCCGCGATTTTCAAGCCGTCCAGAGACTTGACGACCGGCGCCTTCATCCCTGCAAAGCCGATGTCCTCGACCAGCACTTCGACCATGTGGCGCGCTTTTACGGTGCCCTTGAAGTTCAGGCCAGCTTCTTTCAGCGCCTCGTTGGTATCCGTCATCAGATTGTCGTGTTTATGCAGGCGCTCGGCCGCCTCGCGCGTGGCCAGCCAGCAGGCCGGGCAACCGGATACCATATCTTGGCCGGGCAGGTTGGTTTCCGCCAGCGCCAAGTTGCGCGCATTGAGCACCAAGCGTTGTAGCTCGCTGCCTTCGCCGTAACCGATCGATGCGCCGCAGCAGTTCCAGTCGGGTATCTCGTTGAGCTGGATATCCAGCTTCTCGTTCATCAACTGGATCGATGTTGCAAAATTCGATCCCGATGCGCCTTTCTGGGAAGAGCAGCCCGGATAAAACGCGTATTGTTTCTTGGCCATTCTTTTCTCCTGTCAGGCGAGGGCGCCACGACGGCGATCCTCGATCTCGCGCGCTTTGGCGATCATTTTCTGGATACCGCTCTGATCCTTGCACTTATGGCCGCCAATGATCTCCATCGGACTGAGACGCTTGGCCTTCATCAAACTGAGGCCAATACCCTGCATCGCCAAAGCGTTTTTGATGCCCTGCACGAACCCGTCCTTGAAATACATCGCGAGCGAGAACTTCAACTCATTGACGCGACCGGTTTTGAGCAGGTTGTCCCAGAACAGCTTGGCGATGTCGCGTGTCGGTTGCCCTTTGGGAACCATGCCCAGACGGTTGGCGTAATGGGCCAGGCCGTGCATGATGTGGGTAATCGGCAGCTGGCGCGGGCAGCGGACAATGCAGTTGTAGCACGAGGTGCACATCCACATCGAATCCGACGACAGCACCTCGTCGCGCTTGCCCGCCCGGATCATCATGAAAATCTTCTGTGGCGAGTGCTCCCAGTGCGGCCCGAGCGGACAGGAGCCGGCGCAGACGCCGCACTGCATGCACATCTTGACCATATCGCCATCTTCGACGCGCTCCTCGACTTCCTTCAGGAAGTTGTTGCGGTAGCGTGCGACTGCTGCCGCAGCCACTGTATTCGCCGCTTTGTTAGATTCGCTCATTGTCTTCTCCGTCCGTCGCCATCGTTGCCATCATGTTCATCGGCAAGCTCATCAGAAGCCCTTCAGCGGCGACATTCCGATTTCCTTGATCTTCGCCGCATAGTCGTTAATCAGCGCAGCGACCTTCTGACTGTCGGTAATGGCGACCTCGAAGCTCATCACGCGCTCTTTTTCGAGACCCAACTGCTTCAAGGTGTCGTCGGTCTTGCTCATACGATAGTGCGCCAGCTCGGAGCCCTTGACGAAGTGACACTGATAATCGTCGCCCTTCTTGCAACCCATCATCATCACGCCGTCGTAGCCGGAATTGAGCGCGTCGGTGACCCAGATCGTATTCACGGAACCCAGGCAGCGCACCGGGATCACACGCACGAACGCCGAGTACTCGGTGCGCGACAGGCCGGCCATGTCGAGCGCCGGGTAAGCGTCGTTTTCACAGGCCAGAATCAGGATGCGCGGCCGTTCCGAAAACTCGTCCGGCATGTCAACCGCCTTGATCTGCATGCCGACCGTGTCGACCGAATAATTCTCGAACGAAATCACGCGTACCGGGCAGGCGCCCATGCAGGTGCCGCAACGACGGCAGCGCGCCTGGTTGAACACGGGGAAACGCTTCTCGTCCTCGTCGATCGCGCCAAACGGGCATTCGACCGTGCAGCGCTTGCACTGGGTGCAGCCTTCCAGTCGAACGATGGGGTAAGAGAGGTCGCCCGAGCGCGGGTGTGCGGCACGACCGACCGCCGCGTTTTCGACGGCCTGAACGGCTTTCAGCGTCGCCCCCGTTGCGTCGTCGGTGGCTTGCAGCATGTCCATCGGGCGACGTACCGGGCCGGCCGCGTAAATGCCGGTTCGCCGCGTTTCGTAGGGGAAGCAGATAAAGTGCGAATCGTTCAGACCGTGCTTGAGCTGCGGCAGATCCTTGCCTTGCCGATAGGTCAGGTTGAGGATCGAAATAGGTTTGACCGCTGCTTCAGCCTCCGGCGCCCCCTTTTTCTCGCCCTCGGCCTCTTCGACCAGTTCGATATTGACGCCGGAGTTCGGCACCTGGCCGGTCGCCAGCACGACGAGATCGGCGCCTATGCTCGCATCTTCGTCCAGAATCAGATCGCGGAAATGCACCTGGCAGCCGGCGTCGGTGCTCTCTACCTTGGACGCCTTGCCCTTGGTGAAGGTCACACCTTTTTGCTGCGCGCTGCGATAAAAATCCTCGGCCATGCCCGGTACGCGCAGATCGGTGAACATCACCACCGTATCGACCTCGGGATTGGCGTCCTTGAAGTACATCGCCTGCTTGATGCTGGTCGCGCAGCAGTGACCCGAGCAGTAGGGCAGATGGACGCCGCCGCTGGCGCCCTCCTCGTCGCGCTGTCCAGCGCACTGCACGAAAACGACACTCTTTACCTCGCGACCGTCGGCGCGCTTGATCGCCCCCCCGTTGGCCGACACGGCCAGCGTTTCCAGACCCGCCTGATCGACCACATTCGGCTTGCCGCCGCCGAGTTCGGGCAGCTTGGCCATGTCGTAGGTGTTGAAACCGCTTGCCTGGACGATGGCGCCTACCGTTTCCTCGGTAATCGCGCCGCTTTCCTGAGCCACCTTGATCTTGAAGCGACCCGGCGCACCCGCCGTCTCGGCGATCGTCGAGTTCAGGTGCACCGTAATGCGCGAATTGCCGACGACCCGCGCGATCAGTTCGGCGACACCCGTCGGCTGTGGATCGGCATAAGGCTGACGGAAGGGCACACGCTTCCATAGTTTCGCCGCCCAGCCACCCAGCGCCGCCGTCTTTTCGACCAGCACCACATCGTAGCCGGTCTCGGCTGCCTCGATGGCCGCCGTCAGCCCGGTGACACCGCCACCGACCACCAGGATACGCTTGCTCGTATCCGCGTCGGGATTGCCGGCCGGCACCTTCATCCGCTTCAGTTCGGCGCAACTCATGCGCACGTAGTCGTCGGCCATCTCTTGCCGCACTTCGTCGTGGTCGCCGCCTTCGGCGACAACCCAGAGAACGCCTTCGCGCAGATTGGCGCGCGACATCGCGACGCCCGGGAAATTGAAGGCTTCCGTTTTCGCGCGACGCGAGCAGGCGGCAATCATCACATGCGTGACGCCATCGTTGTCGATGTCGCCCTGAATCATCTGCACGCCCTCGGCACTACACAGGAAGTCATGACGCTTGACCGCCTGCATCTTGCCTTCCTTCTGGGCAACCTTCTCCGTCTGCTTGAGGTCTAGCGTATCGCCGAGGCCGCAGCCCGCGCAGACATACGCCACCATTTTCGTTTCACTCATTTTTGTGCCATCTCCGCAGATGCCGTCTTGTGAATCACCTTGATCGCCCGCAGCGCCGCTGCGGTTGCGCTCTGCACAGAGCGGTTGACATCGAGCGGGCTAGCCGAGGCGCCGGCTCCGATCTGCCCGCCATCCGGCGAACCCTCGATAAATCCGGACGAATCGCAAACGATGTCGTCCGGCAACCGGATGCCATTGCTCTCCGGCTCCATGCCGACCGCCAGCACGACCAGATCGTGCGCTGTCGCATAACGGTGATAACCCTCGGTATCGACCCCATGCAGGATCGGATCGCCGTTCTTGTCTTCGGCGATGCGCGCCACCTTCGACTTGACGAAGGTCACGGTCGAATCGTTCTGCACGTTGCGATAGAAATCCTCGAAACGGTCGATGGCGCGGATATCGATGTAATAGATGGTGGACTTCGCCGTATCGCCATGCGCTTCGCGCACATACTGCGTCTGCTTGAGCGAGGCCATGCAACAGATCCGCGAGCAGTGGCGGAGGTGGTTCTCGTCGCGCGAACCGGCGCACTGGATGAAGGCAATGTTCTTCGCCTCCTTGCCGTCCGACGGACGCAACAGCTTGCCGCCGGTCGGCCCCGCCGGGTCGGCCATGCGCTCGAACTCGACGCTGGTCACCACATTGGCGAAACGGCCGTAGCCGTAGGGCTGAATTTTTGCTGCATCGTAAGGCTTCCACCCGGTCGCCCAAACGACGGCGCCAACGTTGATTTCAATCGTCTCGGCAGCCATGTCGAGGTCGATCGCGCCGTATTTGCAGGCGGCCTTGGCCTTGTCGGCGTCGGCAGTTCCGATCACGGACGGATCGAGCACATAACGCTGCGGGTAAGCCATCGCGTGCGGGAGATAGGCGGCCTTGGTCTTGTTCAGCCCGTAATTGAACGGGTTTGACACTTCGGCGGCAACCGCCTTCTCGCACTCGCCGCAGGCGGTGCAGTTCTCGTTCACATAACGCGGGGCAACCTTCAGCGTCGCCGTGTAAGCGCCCCGGCTGCCGCCGATCGACTGCACGTCGGCCATCGTAATCACGCGGATCCGGCGATTGGCCTTGAGCCGGCGCAGATTGATTTCCAGCCCGCAGGTCGGGTGACACATTTTGGGGAAATAGCGGTACAGGAGCGCTGTACGCCCGCCAAGGGTGGCGCTACGCTCGACGAGCACCACGTCCTTTCCGCATTCCGCAGCCTCCAGTGCCGCGGTCATGCCGCTGATGCCTCCGCCGACCACAAGTATGGTCTGGCTGGTCGCGATAGGTACCGTCATGAAATCTCCACTGTGTTGCAAAACCCTGCGTTGTGCTTATCCAGCATCGTCTTCAATGGCGCAAGCCGATGCCAACCAAGCGCCATTACACACGATAAAGCGCGGCCAAACCACTACCCACATAGGTAGTGTCCGAACGGAAACTCGCGCAACCCGCTTGACTTGCCGCTCAAGCCGGCCGCCGGATCTGGAAATCGAGCGTCGTCAGATCGGCCAGCACCCAGCTTGCCGGCCCGCCCAGCCCGGCCACCGTACCCGGATTGACCAGCCAGGTCGACCCGCCGGTCACCGTCGGCTGGCGCACGACGCTCGCCACATGCGAGTGGCCGCAGCAGACGATGTCGTAGTCGCCGGTACAAGCCAGCCCGCGCGCATAGTGCGGGTAGTGCGTGGCGAGAATCCGCCGCCCGCCGAGCGTGATATCGGCGTCCTGCCCGTGATAGGTAATCAACCCGCCCGACGCCGCACAAAGATTCCACAAGGCCAGCGCGTCGCCCAGATTGTTGCCGTGCACGACATGCACCGGCAAACCCAGCGCCAGCAGCGGGCGCAACGTCATCGCGCCGATCAGGTCGCCGCAATGCACCACCGCCTGCGCGCCCTCTTCTTTAGCCGTCGCCACGGCTGCCGCCATCAGCGGCCCGCGGTCATGGCTATCGGAAACGACGCAGATTTTCATGGTGCGAGAACCCGCGACAGCGGATCGGCGCGCAACCGGACGGAACCGTTACCGGCACCCGGACACCTGTTCCAAAACGCGGTCATACGACCAGCGGGCCGTGATAATCATCGCCGCCCGCCTCCGGCGTCAGACTGGAAGCGGTGATACCCGAAGAAATACCCGCGCTCTGACGCTCGTGATCCGCCTGCACGCGCAACAAGGCCAGCGCGCATTCGCGGAGGTCGTCGTAGTTTTCGCGGCCGGTGCCGTAGTGGTCGGCGTCGGTATAGAAGAACTGGCAGCGATACAGGCCATCGGGCACCTTGCACACGACGAATTGGGCGCCGCGCGGATGCCAGTAGAGCGTCGGGCAAAGCGTCAGCTCCTCGCTGGCCGGGTTCAGGCGCAATTCGCTGTCGGCCGATTCGGGCGACACGGGCTGGCCGTAGCGTTCTTGCAGGAGTTCCGACACAAGCTTATGTTCGGTTTCGGAAAAATCGGGAATTTGGGTAAACACGGGCAATCCTCTAGTTGAAATGCAGTAACGCTAGCCGCCAAAGCGGCGCATCGATAGCTGTGGTTCTCGGAAGAGCAGGCGGATAGTATCGCAAAGAATCCATGCCGGCCCATAGCCCGCATGGGGAACACGCCCCTACCGCGACCAGTGGGACGCACACGGTTCCTGCGCCCGAATGTCCGCAAATCATTTCGCTAACATCATCTCGCGCATACCTTGCATCTGACCATGCGAAATGACATGGCCCAGCGCGGCTGCTTTGGAAATCCACATTATTCCAACGTTTTCATCCTTCGCCACCCCTTCGGCGGCGAGATAGCAGCGGCCCAGCCAGTTCATGGCGTCCGCGTAGCCTTGCCGAGCCGCCAGCTCCAGCCAATAAACAGCCCCCTTCGGCTTCCCGTTGGCCAAGAAAATCAAAGCCAGATCAGTTTGCGCCCGCGCATCGCCGGCGTCTGCGCTTTCGAGCACAGAGAGATCGTCAGGCTGAAGAGGAAAGCACAGGTGGGGCTCGATCAAATCAAAGAGAATCATCGAACTTCCCTTCACGGTCTGTCGCGCTATCGATCCCTCGGCGAACCTGCGCCAAAATGTGCGTTCGCTCCACCCAGTCAGGGTGATTGCTGCGGGAAGACTGATGAGGAACATGCTTTTTCTCCTGACTGGCACTGCTGGCGGCGAATAGGGCGGTGCCATTTTCTTCGATGGCGCCGGGGTTTGCGGTGCCATCGTTTGATTTTCAAGGGGCGAAACCGGGATTGCCTCGGAGTTTAGGCGGTGGCCTAGTATTTGCTTTATAAGAACCGAGCTAGAAAAATCTAGCCTTCGTAACTTTATTCAACGCCTACTTTAGGGGAAATATCATGAGAAGTCTGCAAAAGGTACAAAAGGGTTTCACCCTGATCGAACTGATGATTGTGGTGGCGATTATCGGTATTTTGGCGGCGATTGCCATCCCGCAGTACGCGACTTACACGAAGAAAGCGAAGTTTACCGAAGTGGTTAACGCCGCACAGGGTTTCAAGAGCCAAGTGGAAGTATGTATTCAGGTGGAAAACCTTGGGGCAAATGCCACCGGTTGCTCTAACGACGCCAAAGGAGTTGCCGCAGCGCCGACAGCGTATGGCCTCGTTGCTAGCGTGGCCGTCGCGAACGGGATAATTACTGCGACCGGCGCTGCTGCGGTCGACAGCCTGACTTTTGTCTTGACTCCTACCGTTGCGGCCAGCGGCATTACTTGGGCGGTCTCAGGTACTTGCAAGACCGGCGGTCTCTGCTAACAAAGGCAATAGGGGTAGTAGTGGTCAAACCACCATTACCCTTCTCGCGAAGAATCCGGGGACAGACCCCGGTTTTTCGCCCAGTACAAGAAAGCCCGCTTCGGCGGGCTTTCTTTCGTCCACAGGAAATCCGGGAACCGACCCCGGTTATTTGAAAACAGCTCATCAAGGCATCGCTTCCGCAGTTGGCCTACAATTGCGCAATTGATTTTTCGGAGATTCTCCATGCCCACCATCAGCATGTTTTACGGAATTCTGGTTACCTTGTTGTTCGAGGACAATGCTCGCCACCATCTTCCGCATTTCCATGTGCGCTACCAGGGCGACAAGGCGTCCGTTGCCATAGATGATGGACGGATTCTGGCGGGCAGTCTGCCGCCCAAACAACTGAAGCTGGTGCAAGCCTGGGTGGAACTTCACCGGGATGAGCTTTTCGCCGACTGGGAGCTTGCCGTCAACGGCGAAGAACCTTTTCGCATTGCGCCGCTGCAATAAGGAGAGCCGCATGCACACGTTGCTGGATGTGGTGAGTGTCACGGTGCATCCGGGATACCAGTTAAGGCTCGAATTTGAGAATGGCGAGCGCCGCCTGTTCAATATGTCGCCGTACATGGACAAAAAGCCGTTCAATCGCCTCAAGGATTCGCCCCTTTTTAATTGCGCTCATGTGGACTACGGCACCGTCGTATGGCCAGGCAACATCTATATTGCCCCCGAGACGCTCTACGACGATTCGGTTCTGTTCAACGATCCAAACCTGTAGCGGACGAATTCCGGTTTTCACACCTTCCCCAAGGGGGCAAAATGAACAACCCTGCGGCAAACCACGGGGTATCAAAGCCCACGACAACCGCAAATTTGCCCAAAACAAAAGCGCTCCGCCAAACTCCGCCCCGCTGCTTCCCCGCCACGCCTCGGAAGCCGTGAAAACATCTCCGGCGCCAGAAAACCGTCATTCCCGCCAGTGCGGGAATGACGGCACCAATATCGGGCGTTTTTTGAATTTTTCACAGCCGCTCAGGGCAAAAACGCGCCTTCCCGGACGCCCATGCGCCGATAGATCGCCTCGAACGCCATCGCTTCGTTGGCGAAGATGTTTTCCTGGGTAATCAGCCCGAACAGGCCGGTGTGGTGCATGACGTCGAGCACCTGTTTCTTCAGGCCGCTGAACACCATTGTGACGCCTATGCTCTGCAAGCGGGTATACAGGTGGCTAATCACCTCTTCGCCGGAAGCGTCGAGCTGGTTGATGCCATCGCCGATTACCAAAAGGTATTTGGCGCCCGGCTTGTTGGCTGCCGCTTCGAGTATGGCATCTTCAAAAAACGGCACGTTGGCGAAATACAGGGAACCGTCGAAACGCAGGACGATAATGTTTTCGTCGGTCGGCAGATCCTTGTGCACGCCGGTATCGCGCAGCGTGCCATCGTTGTAGCGCCCGAGGATCGCGACGCGCGGCTGCATCGTGCGATAAAGGTAGAGAACGATGGCCAGCCCGGCTCCGACCATGATGCCTTTATCAAGATGCGGGGCAAACGCCAAGGTGGCAACAAAGGTCACGACAGCCGCGATCCCGTCGTGTTTGTGGGCATGCCAGGCATGCTTGACGGCGCTGAAATTGACCAGGCCGACCACCGCCATCATGATGACGGCGGCCAGGACGGCCTGCGGCAGGTGATACAGCAGCGGGGTCAGAAAAAGCAGCGTCACGAGGACGATGATGCCGGCGAAAACGCTCGACAGACCCGTCCGGGCGCCGGCATCGAGGTTTACCGCCGAACGCGAGAACGAGCCGCTTACCGGGAACGACTGGCTGAAGCTGCCGACGATGTTGGCGATGCCCTGGCCGAGCAGTTCCTGGTTGGGGTCGATACGCTGCTTGGTCTTGGCGGCGATGGCCTTGGCGATGGAAATGGCCTCCATGAAGCCGACCAGAGAAATGACCAGCGCGCTCGACAGCAAGGTTCTCAAAGTATCCCAACTCAAGCCGGGCAACTCGAACTTGGGCAGGCCGGAGGGAATGCTGCCGACCACTTCGCCGCCGCCGGAAAGCCTGATTTCTCCGTTGCTGAGTTTCTTGATGCGCCAGGAATGGCCATCGGTTTTTTCCCCTTGCGGCGCACGCCCCTTCAAGTACACCTTACCCGCTTCGCCATTTGCGCCGTGAACCATGTCTAGCTCGAGTTTTCGCAGCGCGCGCGAAGACAGGCGGCTTTCGTCTTCCACGTCCTTGAGCGAACCTTGCAGCAGCTCGACCTCGTAATGCAGGGCTGCGATCAGGGTATCATTGTCGCCCTGCTCCTTCTCCAGCTTCTTGATGCGCCCTTGCTTGGCGGCGATCTGGCTACCGATGGCGCCGATGCGCGCCTCGTTCTGAACCGCAAGCTCGACGATCTCCTGCACTTCCTGGTCGGCGATCTGGTCTACGCCGATTTTGGCGTTGTGCTCAAAACTGATCGCCCAGCTTGTAATGGTCGTGATAACGACGGCAATCAGCACACCGGGCATCTTGGGCGCAAATTTCTTCAAACCCCACATGGTGGCAAATGCGGCGACGCCCATAATCAGGGTAGGGATGTGGGTTTCGCCAACCTGTTGCAGCACGCCCCAGATATCCTGGATGAAGTGTTCGCTGCGCCCCATCGAGACACCGAACAGCTTGTTGAGCTGCGACAGGCCGATGATGATCGCCGCCGCGTTGGTGAAACCGACGATCACCGGATGCGACAGGAAATTGACGACGACGCCGAGCTTGAAAACCCCCAGCGTCAGTTGGACAACCCCTACCAGCAACGCGAGCACGATGGCCAGCGCGACAAACTGCTCGGAGCCGGGAGCGGCCATCGATGCCAGGGCAGAAGCGGTGAGCAGGGATGCCACCGCCACCGGCCCGGTCGCCAGCTGCGCCGAGGAACCCCACATCGCCGCGATAATACCGGGCAGGAATGCCGCATACAGGCCGTAGTAAGGCGGCAGCCCGGCCAACTGGGCATAGGCCATCGACTGCGGGATCAGAACCAGCGCCACGGTAATGCCGGCAACCAGATCGGCCTTGACGTTGGAAGGGCGTAGCGGAAACCAAGCCAGAAAGGGTAGCAGTTTTTTTGGGAACATGGTGTGTTGCCTTATCTCCGAGATTTGTGATTTTGTGATTATTGGGGGGCGGCGCGGAACATATCAGCCCGCATCAGTCCGGCATGGCAGCCACCAGAGGGCAGACGAGCTTGCGCCAGGGGTCGCCGCTTTTGTCCTCGCCGCGCGCAGCCCAGTTGCCGAGGCTGTCTATCAGCACGGTCAGGATGCATTCGTGCGTATTCGCGTAATGGACGATGTCGCTGCACCTCATCCCGGCGTCGCGCGTGAGACGGCAAGGAACGCCTTCTTGCCGCACCTCGCGCATGAAGTCTTCCAGAACCGCCGACGCCGCGCTCTCGCCCGAAATCAGCATGATGTCCAGACCGGCATCGACTCTCCGGCAGAGGCTCGATGCGGACGACAGCAGGCGGGGCTGGATAGGCTCGCCGTGCAGCGCGAGCAGAATGAAGCGCTCCGGTATTCCCGGCGCAGCAAGACCCTCCGACCGGGTTTGAAGCATCAACGGGAGGCTTGGCCGCGCGGTGTCGCAGTCGCGGCTGTCGGCCGGATTTGCAAGCCGCGCTTGAAGCGGCAGTCGTCGAGCAACGTCATCGCGCAAAACAGCGCTTCCAGTCGGGCCATCAGTAATTTCATTGCGAAGCTCCATAGCGTATTGGTTTCTTGCCGTGAAGCAATTTTTGCGCCGTATCTCTACAAATCTATTAACGCCTTGAATACAGACAATAACTACGCGATTTCAGATTTCGCATTGCAGGCCGACGATGTTGCACAATGAAGCAGCATCGCACAACGCACAAAGGCGCAACCCGCTCGCTGCGCCCGTTCAAGGGATTTTCTGATTCTGCCGCAATGTTGCAATATGCAACTTGTCGCGCTAAACTGTAACAGATGGATTCTTTGCGCCAGAAAATCACTTTCGGCTATTACGTGATCGGCGGCTTGATCGTCGCCGTGTCTTTGTTCGCGTTCGGCGAATTGCGTCTGATCGAAAGCAAGGTGCTTGCCGGCGAAAGAGTTTCCGAGTTTTTCGATGTCGCCCTGGAAATTCGACGCTTCGAGAAAAACTATTTTCTCTACCGGCAAGAAACCGACGCTGCGGAAAACGCGGCCTACCTCGTTCGCGCACAGCGTTTGCTCGAAGACAATTTCGCCGGTTTTTCGGCGCTTGCCGGAGACGCGCAACTCCTGTCGCTGCGCCCCACGCTCGACCAATATGCCCGGTTGATGGCCGTGTATGCGCGGACGCCACCGTCCGCCGCGAACAAGAACGAGCCCCTGGAACTCGCGATCCGCGCAGCGGGCAAGGAGATCGTCACGATCGCCGAGGAAATCGCCCGCGTCGAAAGAAAAAAACTTCAGTCTTCCCTGGCGCAGCACCGTCTGACCCTGATCGTCTCCATCGTCTTCCTGATGTTGCTGGTGGTTGCCATCGGCCAGATTTTGTCGCGGATGGTGGCGCTGCCCTTGCAGCAAATGGAAGAAAGCATGGAGGCCGTGGCCAACGGCCGGCGCGACCAGATCGACCTGGCGTCACAGGATCGCGAAATCGTTTCGTTGAGCAACGCCTTCAACCATGTCTTGCAGGAGCTGGAAATTCGCCAGACGCATCTGCTCCGCTCGGAAAAACTGGCGTCCCTCGGCACCTTGTTGTCGGGCGTCGCCCACGAACTCAACAACCCGCTGTCGAACATATCCACGTCATGCCAGATCCTGGCCGAGGAAACGGACACCTCCGACCCAGAATTCCGGCGCGAATTGCTCGAACAGATCGACGGCGAGACGGTTCGGGCGCGCAACATCGTGCGTTCGCTGCTCGACTTTGCCCGCGACCGCGAATTCAAGCGCGAGCCGCTGCCGCTGGCCGGGCTGATCGCCGAAACCCTGCGCTTCGTCAAGGGGCAAACGCCGTCCCGCGTCGCCATCGCAACCGATATCCCCGCCGATTTGGCCGTTCAGGGCGACAAGCAGCGGCTGCAACAGGCTTTCCTGAACCTGTTCAAGAACGCGCTCGAAGCGCTGGAAGGCGCGGGCGAAATCACCATCCGCGCCAGACAGTCCGGCAGCGCGGCGGGAAACCACAAGCGGTTCGCCCAGTGCCACCCGGCGGACGATACCGTGGAGATCGAGATACGCGACAACGGTCACGGCATTCCGCCGGAGGTGCTGCCGCGCATTTTCGATCCCTTTTTTACGACTAAAGACGTGGGCAAGGGCTCCGGGCTCGGTTTGTCCATCGTCTACGAAATCGTCGGGGAACATGGCGGCTGCATTGCCGCAGAAAGCGAGCCGGGGAAGGGAACGGTTTTTCATATCCGCCTGCCGCCCGCGAAAGCGGAAACTGCGGACTCGGGCGGCAGCGGCTCGACCCACATGACAAACCGGAAAGGACGGGGTTAGAACGATGGCGGACGAAGGGAAGATACTGGTCGTCGACGACGAGCGGATTGCGCTCAGAAACCTGGAACATGTGCTGAAAAAGGAGGGCTACGAGGTCACGGCCACGCAAAGCGGCGCCAACGCGCTGGCATTGCTGGAAAAACAAGCGTTCGACGTGGTGTTGACCGATCTGCGCATGGAAAAAGTGGACGGCATGCAGGTGCTCAAAAAATGCCGCGAATCATCGCCGGACAGCGAAGTGGTGGTCATTACCGGCTTCGCCACGCTGGAATCGGCGGTGGACGCCATGAAACAAGGCGCCTTCTATTACATCGCCAAGCCCTTCCGCCTCGACGAGGTGCGCAAGGTGGTGGCCGAGGCTCTGGGAAAAGTCCGCCTGAAGCGGGAAAACCAGGAACTGCGCGAACAGATCGAGCGCTACCAGGGCAAAGTCAAGATCATCACCCAGGACGCCGCCATGCAGCGTCTGCTGGAAATGGCGCGGCAAGTGGCGCCGACCGACTGCAACGTGCTGATTACCGGCGAATCGGGCACCGGCAAGGAGCTGTTCGCGCGCTACGTGCACTTTCACTCGGCGCGGGCATCCGGGCCGTTCCTCGCGGTAAACTGCGGGGCGTTCAACGAGGAGCTGTTGTCCAACGAGCTGTTCGGCCACGAAAAGGGCGCGTTTACCGGCGCCGGGAGCGACAAGAAAGGGCTGATCGAAACGGCGTCCGGCGGCACCCTGTTTCTCGACGAAATCACCGAAATGTCGCCCGCGATGCAGGTCAAACTGTTGCGCGTGATCCAGGAGCGAGAAGTGCTGCGGCTGGGCGGCACCGAAGCGCTGAAGGTCGACGTGCGCTTTGTCGCCGCGACCAACCGCGATCTCCAGGAAAACATGAAGAGCGGCGCTTTCCGCCAGGATCTCTATTTCCGGCTGAACGTCGTGAACATCCACATCCCTCCCCTGTCGCAACGCAAGGAGGACATTCCGCTGCTGTCCTATTTCCACCTGAAGAAGTTCTCGGCGCTGATGAACAAGGATGTGCAAGACATCTCGCCCGACGCGATGGCTCTGCTCAAGGTCTACGATTTCCCCGGCAACGTCCGCGAGCTGGAAAACATCGTCGAACGCGGCGTCGCCATCAGTACCGGAAGCACCATAGAGACCGCCCACTTGCCGGACGATCTGCGCGAACTCGCCATCCGCACCTTCCGCAGAAAGGACGGAAAAATCCCGTCGCTGGAAGAACAGGAAAAGGACTATATCCGCTGGGTGCTGCAGGAAGCCAACGGCAACCAGACGCTGGCCGCGCAGATCCTCGGCATCGACCGCGTCTCGCTGTGGCGCAAGCTCAAGCGTTACGAGCTCGAAATGCAGTAGCCGGAACACACGGCAACCGGGAAGCGCCGGATGGCGTCCACCGTGGCGAAGCGCCCGATCAAAACTCGTTCTGCAATTTCTTGTAACCCTTGACCAGCTCCTGGTTGGCGCGCGCCACCGACTCGGAGAAATCGGCCGTCTGCGGCGTGACCTGTTCGATGGTGCGCAAGTCCGAGCTGGAATGGATGTTGGTGGTCGACGGAATATAGAACCCTTCGGGGATGTCGCAGCCCTCCACCACCGAATTGTGGCGCACCACCGAGCGGTCGCCGACCGCGCAATTGAACAGCACCGAATTGAAGCCGATGAAGACGTTGTCGCCGACCACGCACGGGCCGTGCACGATCGAGCGATGCGCGATCGACGTGTGCTGGCCGATGTGCACCAGACCGCCCGCCTTCGAGTGAACCACCACGCCATCCTGGATATTTGAGTGGGCGCCGATAACGATAGCCTCCAGTTCCCCGTTCTCGTCCACCTCGTCCGCGCGGATCACGGCGTAAGGGCCGATGAACACATTCTCGTGCACCACCACCTTGCCGCAGATGATCGCCGTGCTATCGACATAAGCCGTTTCGTGGATGACCGGCAAATCGCCGTTGGGGTTCTTTCTAATCATGGAGGGAAGTCCGGGCAATGGGAGCGGGAAAGCGATGTGTTTGTGCCGAACCACCCGCTTTGTTACACTATTGCATTTTTCTAATACATACGATGCACAATGCAACGTTGTGCGACATTATAAGGGCGGGCGGCATGACCAACAACCTCTGGCTACTCAGGGTATTTCCCTTTCTCTCCTGGTTTCCGATCAACTCGCTGATCCTGCGCGGCGATCTGATCGCCGGCATCACCGGCGGTCTGGTGCTGGTGCCCAAGGCCATGGCTTACGCGCAGCTATCCGGCCTGCCGCTGTATTTCGGCTTGTATACGGCCTTTGTCCCGGCCATCCTGGGCGCGCTCTGGGGGTCGTCGCGGCAGCTTGCGACCGGGCCGGTCGCCATCGTGTCGCTGATGACCGCCGCCGCCGTAACTCCGCTGGCGGTGCCTTTTAGCGACGACTACATCAGCCTGGCTCTGCTGCTCACCCTGATGGTCGGGGTCATACAGTTCGCGCTTGGAGCCATCAAGCTCGGCACCATCGTCAACTTCGTCTCGCACCCGGTGATCCTCGGCTTCATGAACGCGGCGGCGATCATCATCGCGCTGTCGCAGCTCGACATGCTGCTCGGTATCCCCAAGGGGCGCAGCGACTCCTTCCTCAAAGACATCTGGGAGATGTTCGGCTATCTGCCGCAAACCCACTTGCCGACGCTGGCGATGTCGGCCTTCGCGCTGGCGCTGATGCTGGCGCTCAAAAAGTTCAAGGCGCTGGCCAAGCCCAGCGTACTGCTCGCCGTGGTCATCACGATCATCGTCAGCGTCACCGTCGGCTTCGAGCACAAGACCAAGTCGACGCCGGAAGAAATCACCGACCCCGCGATCCAGGCGCTGGTCGCCGGCTATATCCAGACCGACGCGCAGATCGACGCTCTCGCCGGCGCCATCACCCTGCGCTCGGGCACGCTGCGCACGGCCGAGAAAGCGCACGAAGAGCGCACCTCGGTCAATCTTTCCCATCAGGTCGACCTGCTGAGAATCGAAATGGCCGGTGCGGAACGGCAAAACAACGCGCGCATGCACGAGCTGCGCCACATCCACTTCGAGCGCGCGAAAGCGCCGGAAAGCGAGCCGTCACTCCTGTACCTGCAAGGAGCCGTGCCGGCCGGCGTGGAAACCGACGGACGTAGCTGGCACATCAAAAAGATCGAGAAAGGCAGCCTGTCGATGACTGGCGGCGGCGATGTGGTCGGCAAGATCCCCGAAGGGCTGCCGTCCTTCCGCATGCCGAAGATCACGCTCGACGCGATCATGTCGCTGTTCACGGCGGCGCTGATTATCGCGCTGGTCGCTTTCATGGAGTCGATCTCGATGGCCAAAGCGATGGCGGCGCAGTCCAAGCAGCGCCTCGACCCCAACCAGGAACTGATCGGCCAGGGGATCGCCAACATCGGCGGTGCCTTCTTCCAGGCCTACCCGGCATGCGGCTCGTTCACCGGCTCGGCGATCAATCTGCAAGCCGGCGCCAAGACCGGCCTCGCGATGGTCTTCAACGGCCTGTTCGTGGTCGTCACGCTGCTCTTCCTGACGCCCTACCTCTACCATCTGCCGAAAGCGGTGCTGGCGGTCATCATCCTGCTCGCCGTCACCGGCCTGGTGACGCCGAAAGCCATCCAGCACACCTGGAAAGCCAGCAAGGCCGACGGTATGGTCGCGCTGGCGACCTTCGTCATCACGCTGATCGCCGCCCCGCACCTGGACAAAGGCATCATGGCCGGCGCCGCGCTGGCGCTGGTTGTCTTCCTTTACAACACGATGAAACCGCGCGTCGCCATCCTCGGCCGCTACACCGACGGCACGCTGCGCGACGCCAGGTTGAACAACCTTCCCGCCTCGGACATCGTCACGGCGATCCGTTTCGATGGCCGCCTCTACTTCGCCAACGTCTCCTATTTTGAAGATGCCGTGCTCGAAGCGGTGGCGAACAACCCGGAGGCGCCCTACGTGCTGATCGTCGGCGACGGCATCAACGACATCGACGCCTCGGGCGAAGAGGTGATCCACCACCTGGTCGAACGCCTCAACGAGAACGGTGTCGTGATGCTCTTCGCCGGCCTCAAGAAACAGGTGCACGACGTGATGCGCGCCACCGGCCTGCGCAGCGTGATCGGCGAGAAGCGCTTCTACCCCACCGCCGAGCAGGCGCTCGACGCGATCTACTCGCGCGCCGAATACGCCGGAGAGGACGACCCGCTGCGCCGGCCGGCGCGCATGCGCGATTAAAGGGCTGCCGGGCGCCGTTTGAAATACCGGGCGGAAGCGATAGACGGGAAAACCCCGCCCGCATCCCCATACGGCGGCCAATCCACACTATAATCCTCGCCGCAGTTGCGTAGAGACACCTCTATTGCACGACCACGAACGAAGGATCAAGCGACCCATGAGCGACGCACTCAATTACCTCATCAAGGCCAGACCGGACGCCGTTGGCCATTACTTCAGTTTTCTCAAGGAAGCGGGGAAACACCTGGACCCGAAAACGCGCAACCTGATTTCGGTCATCACCAAGGTGCACGCCCAGACCGAGCGCGGTTTCCGCCAATATCTGGGCCGCGCGCTGCGCGAGGGCTGCACGCCGGCCGAAATTCTCGACGCGCTGCTGATGGCCTTCCCGGCGCTCGGGCTAGCCAAGATCATCTGGGCCACCGATATCATCCTGGCCATGAATATTCCTGGCTTCGACCTCGCAGCCCTCCACCAGAAGGGCGACTGGCACGACCTGATGGCCATCGATGACTTGCCGGTCGACCAGGCGCAGTCCGTCAGTTGCGACGGACGCAACGTGTTCGTCTACCGCAAAGAAGACGCCATCCGCGTTTTCGACAGCAGTTGTCCGCACCAGACGACCAATATCCCGTTCCTCGCGCTGAAAGGCACCAAGCTCACCTGCCCCAAGCACCAGTGGGTGTTCGACATCACCGACGGCAGTTGCACCGAAGAAGGCCGCTGCCCGCTCAAAGAGTGGAAAAACAAGGTCGAAAACGGCCGCCTCCTCGCATACTGGTAAACGGAGCATCGTGGCAATGGATTATTTCCCGATTTTTCTCGACCTGAAAAACCGGCCGTGCACGGTGGTTGGCGGCGGCGAAGTGGCATCGAGAAAAATCGCGCTGTTGCTCAAGGCCGGCGCCAAGGTCACCGTCGTCGCCCCCGGACTGTGCCCCGCGCTGCAAGCGCTGGTTGAAACCGGCGACATCGCACACAAGGACGAACCCTACCGCGACGGCGCGCTGGACGGCGCGCATCTGGTGATTGCCGCAACCGACCGGCGCGAGGTCAACGCCGAGGTTTCCCGGGCCGCGCGCGCGCAGCTCAAACCGGTCAACGTGGTCGACGATCCCGAGCTGTGCTCGTTCATCATGCCGGCCATCGTCGACCGCTCGCCGGTGCTGATCGCCGCCTCGACCGGCGGCGCATCGCCCGTCCTCGCGCGCCTGATCCGCAGCAAGCTGGAGACCCTGTTTCCTGCCACCTACGGCGAACTCGCCAAACTGGCGAAAAAGTTCCGCCGACAAGTCATCGCCGCGCTGCCCGAAGACGCCCGCCGCCCCTTCTGGGAACGGGCGCTCGGCGGCCAGATCGCCGATCTCGCGCTGTCCGGCCGCCACGACAAGGCCGAAGCCGGGCTGGCGGCGGCGCTGCGGCAAGCGGCGCTGGGCGGCAGCGCGCCGCGCGGCGAGGTCTATATCGTCGGCGCCGGGCCGGGCAACCCCGATCTGCTGACCTTCGCCGCGCTGCGCCTGATGCAGCAGGCCGATGTCGTGCTTTACGACAACCTCGTCCCGGACGCCATCGTCGACCTCACGCGCCGCGACGCCGAACGCATCTACGTCGGCAAGAAACGCGCCCACCACACGATGCGCCAGGAAGAAATCAACGCCCTGATGCTCGAACGGGCGCGACAAGGCCAGCGCGTGCTGCGCCTGAAAGGCGGCGACCCCTACACCTTCGGGCGCGGCGGCGAAGAAATCGAACTGCTCGCCGCCGGCAACATCCCTTTTCAGGTCGTCCCCGGCGTCACCGCTGCGGCCGGCGTCGCCGCCTACGCCGGCATTCCGCTGACGCACCGAGACCACGCCCACGCCTGCCTGCTGGTCACCGGCAACCTGAAAGACGGCAGCCTCGACCTCGACTGGCCGGCGATGGTCAGGCCGCAACAAACGCTCGTCATCTACATGGGCCTGGCCGGCCTGCCCATCCTCAGCCGGCAGCTGGTCGCCCACGGCATGCCCGGCGACACCCCCGCCGCCGTCATCCAGGACGGCACCCTGCCGAGGCAGAAAGTCATTACCGGCACCGTCGCCGACATCCCCGGCCGCGCCGCCGGCCAACTCAAAGGCCCGACGCTGATTATCGTCGGCTCGGTGGTCACGCTCAGGGAGAAACTGCGCTGGTTCGATTGAGGCGTTAAACCCGCTCGCGGTTCAAGGTGCTCAAACGCTGCCTGGACTGCCCGTCATTCCCGCGCAGGCGGGAATCCGTAGCACCTCGGTCTGCCCGCCGCCGCATGGTTTCTGATGTGTGCTTGGGGTGTTACCGCCTCACTTCAATTGATCGTAGAGCAAACCGAGTATTTTCTTCGCCGTGTCCGACTGGTCGACGCCGCCTTCGCGGGACAATACCCGGATCGTCGAAACCTGCTCCGAATAGTTCACGAAAACGCGGTATTGCGCGAGCGTGCTGGCGTTGGAACCGGATTTCCAAAACGCCAGCTTCGAGAGAAAACCGTCGTCCTTCTTCTTGCTGTCCGACTCGGGATCGACGTAACGGACGAAGTACAAACCCTTCGAGCGGTCGCGGTCTTCGACGGTAAAGCCGACTCTATCCAGCGCCAGGCCGACGCGGCGCCAGGCGCGGTCGAACGACTCCTGCAACTCCAGCGTGCCGATACCTTCGGCGCCGCGCGTCAGCTTGACCTTCTCCGGTTGTTTTTCCTGGGCGGCGGCGAGCGCCGATGCGGCGCGTTTCTCGTCGCTGCCGAAACGTACCATCAGGCGGCGCAGCATCTCCGCTTCCAGGCCCGGATCGGCTTCGCGCGGTTGCCAGCGGGTTTGCTCCTTGCCTTCGGAAATAAATATTTCGTACATGCCGCGATGGCTGATGAAGATGTCGGTGGTGCCCGGTTCGGCGCCCGGCTCCAGGCGCGTGCGGAATTTGTCGCGTTCGGCGGTGGAGTAGAGGGAATCGAGCGCCTTTCCGACCAGGCTCCGCAGCCCGTCCATCGGTATCTTGGCGCGATCTTCGGCCCAGTCGGTTTCCATCACGCCGGCTTCGGGCAGCTCGGTCTTGATGAGAAACCCCGTTTCCTGCCAGAACTCCTTGACGGTTCCCCATATCTTGTCCGGCTGGCCGGCGACGACCAGCCAGCGCTGGTTGCCGGAGCGCTCGATGCGTGCCTTGTCTACCGCCGGCAACACGTCGCTGGGCTGCTGCGCCCTGGCCTGCGGCGAACGCTCGGCGCTGTAGCGGGAGAACGTCGCGCTGCCCTTGCCCCCGAGATCGGGCACGGCATAGCGGTCGTCGCGCGACGGGGAGACGAGGTCGGGCGGCACCTCGAGCGTCGGCGCCTTACCGGCCGATTTGTAATCGATCTTTTTTGTTTCGAGCAGCGATCCACCGCAACCGGCCAGCGTGACGACGAGCAAACCGAATATGAGACGTGAAGCTTGAGATTTCATGGGGTGTCCTAGTTAAGCAGGCCGGCCTGGCGCATGGCGGCGCGTACGCGTTCGTGGCAGTCCGGCGACAGCGGGGTCAGCGGCAAGCGCATGCCGCCGGGGATCAGGCCGAGCTGCTGGCAGGCCCACTTCACGGGAATCGGGTTGGCTTCGCAGAACAGGTGGCGATGCAGGCCGAGCAGGCGGACGTTGAGTTCGCGCGCCGTGGCGAGATCGCCGGCGAGCGCTGCGGCGCACATGTCGCGCATCAGTTTGGGCGCGACATTGGCGACCACCGAAATATCGCCCTTGGCACCGAGCAGCATCAGCGCGCAGGCGCTGGCGTCGTCACCGCTATAGACGGCGAAGTCTTGCGGCGCGCGCGCGATCAGGTCGGTGCCGCGCTCGATGTTGCCGGTGGCGTCCTTGATGCCGGCGATATTCGGTATGGCAGCCAGGCGCAGCGCGGTATCGTTGTTCATGTCGGCGACCGTGCGCCCAGGCACATTGTAGAGGATCACCGGCATCTCGACCGCTTCGGCGATGGCCTTGAAGTGGCGATAGAGGCCTTCCTGCGTCGGCTTGTTGTAGTAGGGCACCACCGAAAGTGCCGCATCGGCACCGGCCTGTTTGGCGAAATGCGTCAACTCGATCGCTTCGGCCGTCGAATTCGCACCGGTTCCGGCGATCACCGGGATACGCCCGGCCGCCTGTTCGACCGTGGTGCGTATCAGGTCGCAGTGCTCCCCGACGTTGACGGTCGGCGACTCGCCCGTCGTGCCGACGATCACGATGGCGTCGGTGCCTTCACGCACATGAAAGTCGACCAGACGGCGCAGCCCCGGCAGATCGAGGCTTCCGTCCTCGTGCATCGGCGTGACAATCGCAACGATTGATCCAGTAATCATAGTTATCGAATGGTTTGTAAATTGACCGTGAGGATTCTAACCGAAGCCGCCCTGCCTGCCTATCAAGGCGTGCCGGGCGACGCTGGCGGACAAAATGCCGGGCTGCGGTCAGAGATCGGCCAGCACCCGGATATGCGCGGCGACGCTGCGCGCCAATGCCGAGAGCGAATAACCGCCTTCGAGCATCGACACGATGCGGCCTTGAGCGGTTTCGCCGGCGACCTGTTTGAGCTGTTCGGTGACCCAGGCGTAGTCTTTTTCGAGCAGTTTCAGGCCGCCCATGTCGTCTTCGTAGTGCGCATCGAAACCGGCCGAGATGAAAATCATCTCCGGCCTGAATTCGCGCAGGCGCGGCAGCCAGACATCGCTCACCACCTTGCGGAACTCCTCCCCGTCGGCACCGGCGGCGAGCGGCACGTTGAGCATGTTGGGCGCAGGGTCATCGGCGCCGCAGTAGGGATAGTAGGGGTGCTGGAATACGCCGACCATCAGAAAACGCTCGTCGTTTTTCAGACAGTCCTCGGTGCCGTTGCCGTGATGGACGTCGAAATCGACGATAGCCACGCGGGCGAGATTGTGCGCGCCTACCGCATGCTTCGCCGCGACGGCGATGTTGTTGAAAAAACAAAAGCCCATCGCGTTGCTGCGTTCGGCATGATGGCCGGGCGGGCGGATGGCGCAAAATGCGTTCTGCACTTCGCCGGCCATGACCAGATCGACCGCCATCACCCCGGCGCCGGCCGAACGCAAGGCCGCCGACCAAGTGTGCGGACACATCGCGGTATCCGGGTCGAGGTGCACGATGCCGAACTCCGGCGAGCTGCGTTTCACGCGCTCCAGGTGCGATGCGGGATGCGCGCGCAGCAACTGCTCGAAGGTCGCCAGCGGCGCGTCGTGATAAACGAAATACGGATCCAGACCCTGGGCGATCATATGATCGCTAATCGCGCTCAAACGCGCCGGCGACTCCGGATGGAACGAACCCATGTCGTGCAAATGACAATCGCGATGCGTGATGAATGCTGTGCTGGTCACTCTGGCCTTTCTTTCGTTCGAGTATCCTGTAAACCGGGCGCGGAAGCAGCGTATCTGCTTATACTTGATTATCGTTCAATTGCCGTTGCCACCACAAGCCATAGCCATGCCCCCTTCCGCCCAACGCGCTCCCGTCGCCGCAGTGCTCGCCGCCGCCAACCAGGTCATTCTCGGCAAGGACGCGCAGATTCGTCTGGCGCTGACCTGCCTGCTGGCGCACGGGCATTTGCTGATCGAGGATTTGCCGGGGGTCGGCAAAACGACGCTGGCGCAGACGCTGGCCCGCCTGCTCGGCTTGCAGTTCTCGCGCATTCAGTTCACCAGCGACATGCTGCCGGCGGACATCATCGGCGTCTCGATTTTCGAGCGTGAGCGTAGCCGGTTCAAGTTCTTGCCCGGCCCGATCTTCTCGCAAGTCGTGCTTGCCGACGAAATTAATCGCGCCACGCCGAAAACGCAGAGCGCACTGCTGGAGGCGATGGAAGAACGGCAGGTGACGGCCGAGGGCGAGACGCGGCCGCTGCCCGATCCGTTTTTCGTGATCGCCACGCAGAATCCCTCACAACAAATCGGCACTTTTGCGCTGCCCGAATCGCAGCTCGACCGCTTCCTGGTGCGCGTCGAACTGGGCTACCCGGATCGCGCCGCCGAGCGGGCTTTGCTCGAAGGCGGCGGGCGGCGCGAGCAGTTGGAGACGCTCGCCGCCTGTCTGTCGCCGGAGCAACTGGCGCCGCTGCAACGGCAAGCGGCAGCGGTGCACACCTCGCCGGCGCTGCTCGACTATGTGCAAGCGCTGATCGAGGCAACGCGCGGCAGCCCCCACTTCGTACACGGCCTGAGCCCGCGCGCCGCCTTGTCGCTGCTTGCCGCCGCCCGCGCCTGGGCCTTTGTCGACGGGCGCGACATGGTGTTGCCGGAGGATGTGCAAGCGGTGCTGCCCGGCGTCGCTTGCCACCGGTTGCGGCTGGCGCGAAGCGGTGCGCAGGCGCGCCTGGAGGATGTCGCCGCGCTGATTCACGCGGTTGCCGTTCCCTGATGCGCATTCGGGCTTTGCTCGCGCAATGGCTGTTTCGCCATCGTCGCGACGAGCCGTCGCCGATTGTCCTGACGCAGCGCCGTATCTTCATCCTGCCGAGCGGCGCAGGGTTGCTTTATTGCCTGGTGCTCGCCACGATGTTGCTCGGCGCGATCAACTACAGTCTCAGCCTCGGGCATGCACTGGTCTTCCTGCTCGCCGGGCTCGGGCTGGTGGCGATGGTGCACGCCTTTCGCAACCTGGTCGGCCTGCAACTGAGTCCGGGGCGCGCCGAGCCGGTGTTTGCCGGCGAGATCGCCCGCTTTCCCGTGCATGTCGACAACGCGCGCGCACAGCCTCGCCGGGCGCTCGAATTTGCCTTTGGAAAACAGGTCGGCGTTTTGCTCGACGCTTCGTTCAACGCTTCGCTCGACGTTCCGGCGCTGGGGCGGGCGACGGTTGCCATTCCTTATCCGGCAACGGCGCGCGGCCGGCTGGAGCCAGGTCGCATCACGCTGTCTACCCGTTATCCGCTCGGACTTTTTTACGTCTGGAGCACCCCGCATCCGGCGCAATCGTGCACCGTCTATCCGCACCCGCTGGTCACGCCCTTGCCGCCGCCCGCGCCGGTCGCCGACAGCGGCCAGCGACAAGGAACGAGCGGGCAGGAGGATTTTTCGGGATTGCGCCAGCGGCAGCCGTCCGACCCGACCCGCCATATCGCCTGGAAGGCCGTGGCCAGGGATTCCGGCGACCGGCCGTTGCTGGTCAAGCAGTTTGCCGGCGGTGCGGCCGACGAACTGTGGCTCGATTGGGATTTGACGCCGTCCGATCCAGGGGTCGAGACGCGCCTGTCGATCCTTGCTGGCTGGATTCTGGCGGCAGAAGAAGTGCAAGCGCGCTACGGCTTGCGTCTGCCGGGGCGCGAGATTGCCCCGGCGCAGGGCGCCGCACACCGCGACGCCTGTCTCGAAACGTTGGCGTTATTCGATCTGGAAGGCGAAAGTGTTCGCTAAACGGGCATCGTTTCCTTCGCCTCCCTCGCCTGCGCTCGAACGCGGCGCGCTGCCGTGGTTGCTCGCCACGGCGCTGGCGACCGCCGGGCCGCATGCCGGGCATTTGCCGCCGTGGCTGTCGCTGGTGGTCGCCGTTCTGCTCTTCTGGCGGTTCCGGATCTGGCGCACGAACGGCCGGTTGCCAGCGCGCTGGCTGCTGGTCTTGCTGGTCGCCGCCGGGGTGGCCGGCATCGTCGCGCAGTTTCATACGCTGTTCGGGCGGGATGCAGGGGTCGCGCTGCTGGTCTTCTTCGTGGCGCTCAAGCCGATGGAGATGCGCGGACGGCGCGATGCCTTGGTAGTCGTCATGCTCGGCTATTTCTTGCTGCTCACGCACTATTTCTTTTCGCAGAGCATCCCGACCGGCATCTGGCTGCTGGTTTCCGCGACGCTGCTGACAGCGGCGCTGATCCGCCTGCACGGCGGGAATCAGCCGGTGGGGGCGACGTTTCGCACTGCCGCGCTGCTGCTCGCGCAGGCGCTGCCCTTCATGCTCATCCTCTACGTGCTTTTTCCGCGTATTTCCGGCCCGCTCTGGGGGCTGCCGCAGGACGCCTATTCCGGGCTGAACGGCCTTTCCGACACGATGGCGCCAGGTTCGCTGAACCGCCTGATCCAATCCTCCGAGATCGCCTTTCGCGTGCAGTTTTCCGACCGGATACCGGAAAAACCGGCGCTCTACTGGCGCGGCCCGGTACTCGATGATTATGACGGCCTGACCTGGCGCGCCCGCGTCCCGCCGCCGCACGGCCAACCCGCCAAGCCGGTCATCGAGGCGGGCGGAAAGACCTACGATTACGTCAGCACGCTTGAAGCGAGCAACCAGCGCTGGCTGCTCGCGCTCGACGCGCCGATCAAGCTGCCGCCCGATAGCGAGTTGTCGCCGTCCGCCGAAGTGCTAGCCAGACAGCCGTTGCGCGCCCGCACACGCGTTGCCTTTACCTCGACGCTGCCTTACCGGCTCAATCGGGTCGAGAGCCCGTTGGCCTTGCAGCAGGCGCTGAGTCTGCCGGCGCAGATCAATCCCCGGGCCAGGGCGCTAGCCACCGCATGGCGCGTGGAGTGGAATTCCAAGCCTTCGCAGCAGGGGGCCGACGAGCGGATTGCCCAAGCCGCGCTGGCGATGTTTCGCAAGGAAGCTTTTTACTACACCTTGCGTCCGCCCTTGCTCGGCGAGCAGGCGATGGATGAGTTCCTGTTCGACACGCGGCGCGGTTTTTGCGAGCACTACGCTTCCGCCTTCGTCTTTCTGATGCGTGCGGCCGGCGTCCCGGCGCGTGTGGTGACCGGCTATCAGGGCGGCGAGCTGAATCCGGTCGATGGCTATCTCGTCGTGCGCCAGTCCGACGCCCATGCCTGGGCGGAGATCTGGCTGGCCGAACAGGGCTGGGTCAGAATCGACCCGACGGGCGCCGTTGCCCCGTCGCGCGTCGAGCAGGGTATCGCCGCCGCGCTGCCGGAAGGCGAGCCGTTGCCGTTGTTGCTACGCCTCGACGCCGGCTGGCTGCGGCAGATGCGCAACCGCTGGGAGGCGGCCAACAATGCCTGGAACCAGTGGGTGATCGC
This sequence comes from Betaproteobacteria bacterium, assembly GCA_016208425.1. Classification (GTDB taxonomy): domain Bacteria; phylum Pseudomonadota; class Gammaproteobacteria; order Burkholderiales; family Rhodocyclaceae; genus JACQYA01. The sequence continues at coordinate 14,958 of JACQYA010000068.1, read as the reverse complement.
TTACAATCCGCAACGCCAGCGCGAACTGCTCTCGCGCATCGGCTTCAAGGAACCCGACTGGCAAAGCATGGTCGCTACCTTGACTGTGCTCTGTGGCGTGGCGCTGCTGCTGGTGACGGCGTGGACGCTGTACCAGCGTCGCACCGACGATCCGGCGCTGAGAGCCTGGCAGCGCTACTGTGCGCAACTTCGGCGACGCGGCATACGTCTTGCCCCGTGGGAAGGTCCGCTCGAATTCGCGGCGCGCGTCGGCCGGGAACGTCCCGACCTGGGCGAGCTGACCGCCGAGGCCGCCCGCTGTTACGCCGACCTGCGCTACGGGCAAGGCGGCGCAACGCAGTTGCAGCCGCAGTTGCGCCGATTGCAGGAATGTTTACGACGGCTGCCGCCGCTATGGAGAAAACCGGTTTGAAGAGATCATCTGTTGCCGCGCTGCTCGCCTTGTGCGCCGCTTGCCTCCCGCCCGCCGTTCATGCCGGGAAGGCGCCCCGTTTCAGCGACGAGCCGGAAGTCAAAGACTTCATTGTTTTCATGCACAAGGTGCACGGCTTCGACGCCGCGCACCTCTCCCGTCACTTTGCGGCGATCCGGCCGAACGCGACCGTGCTGCGCGCGATCCGGCCCGCCGCCGTACCCGAACAGCAACGTTCCTGGCAGCGCTATCGCGAGCGTTTCGTCAATGACCGGCGCACCGAAGGAGGGCTGCGTTTCTGGCAGGCGAACGAGCGGGTGCTGAGGCGTGCCGAGGCCATCTATGGCGTTCCGGCGGAGATCGTCGTCGCCATCATCGGTGTCGAAACCGAGTACGGCCGCAACATGGGCAGCTTCAAGGTGATGGAGGCGCTGGCTTCGCTGGCCTTCCACTATCCGCCGCGCGCGGCGTTCTTCCGCGAGGAGCTGGAGCAGTTCCTGTTGCTGGCGCGCGAAAACGGCATCAGCCCGCTCGACATCAACGGCTCCTACGCCGGCGCGATCGGCATACCGCAATTCATGCCGAGCAGCCAGCGCCGATTTGCCGTCGATTTCGACGGCGACGACCGCATCGATTTGCGCCATAGCGTCGGCGACGCGGTCGGCAGCGTCGGCCGCTTCCTGCAGCAACATGGCTGGCAGAGCGGCGAGCCGGTCGCCGTTCCGGCGCGCGTCGCCGCCAACGCCACGGCTGAGACCGGCATCAAACCGGCGCTGACCTTGCAGGAACTCGCCGCGCGGGGCGTCGTCGTCACCGCTGCCGCCGGAGATGCGCTGCGGCCGGCCGCGCTGGTCGATCTCGTGACGCCGGATGCGGCCACCGAATACTGGGCGGGCTTCGAGAATTTCTACGTGATAACGCGCTACAACCGGTCGAGCTTTTACGCGATGTCGGTGTTCCAGCTCGCCGAAGCCTTGCGCGAGCGGCGCACACTCGATCTGACGCCGAGAAGTGAAAATTTGGCGACGAAGATTGAATGACTGCGTCCGCAGTTTCTAGGATAATACGGGCATGAGCGAAATTGAAACCGTGGATCCGCGTCGTCGGCTCCGAGAACTGTTGGCGACTCCCGAACGCGATCGCAGCGATGCCATTTGGGACGAAATCATCGAGCTTGAAATCCGCATGGCGCCGGGCAACTCGACGCCACAGAACCGGCCCGAGCACGGCCGACGCCCGGAGCAGAAGCCGCAGCAGGGCAGGCGCCCGGATCAGAAGCCCCAGCAGGGGCAGCGTCAGCAGGATTCACAGAACCCGGCGGCGACCAAGCCGGCCAAGCACTTCTCCAAGCGCCCCAGGCGTCCGCCCAACCCGCAGCAGGGCTAAACCGCAGCGGTTCGACCGCTCGCCTTTGCCGCTGGCGGTACTTTTGCCTTGCCCATCCGTCGCGTCGACTCCCATGAAATATCGCATCGTTCCGGTAACGCCCTTCGAGCAGAACTGCACCCTCCTGTGGTGCGAGGAAACGCGCCGCGCGGCGGTCGTCGATCCGGGCGGCGACGTGGCGCGCATCCTGTGCGTCGCCGAAGAATGCGGCGTCACCCCCGAGAAAATTCTGGTGACGCACGGGCATATCGACCATGCCGGCGCCGTGGCCGAACTGGCGGCGCGCTTGTCCTTGCCGGTCGAGGGGCCGCAGCGCGAAGACCGCTTCTGGATCGACGGCATGCCGCAGCAGAGCAAGATGTTCGGCTTCCCCGACGTGCGCGCCTTCACCCCGGATCGCTGGCTGGAGCAGGGCGACACGGTGCGCTTCGGCAATGTCGAAATGGATGTCTTGCACTGTCCGGGACACACGCCGGGCCATGTCGTCTTTTTCCATGCGCCCAGCCGTCTGGCGCTGGTCGGCGACGTGCTATTCCAGGGATCGATCGGCCGCACCGATTTTCCCAAAGGCGATTTCGATACGTTGATCGCTTCGATCCGTGGCCGTTTGTGGCCGCTTGGCGACGATGTCGCCTTCATTCCCGGCCACGGGCCGATGTCGACTTTTGGCGAAGAGCGGCGCAACAACCCCTTCTGCGGCGGTTGACGGCCAGAACCGTCCCCCGCAAACCTACCAGTTGCTGATCGAAGTGGCGGCGCCGGTGCGCGTCGTCGTTGGCCGTTTTGGAATTTTCGATTTTCCTGCCGGACTCTATTGCTACACGGGCAGCGCGCGCCGAAATTTTGAAGCGCGGATACGCCGCCATCTGGCGGCCGAGAAGGCGCTGCGCTGGCACATCGATTACCTGCTCGCCGCGAGCGGCGTCCGTATCGTCGAAGTCCGCCGCTTTGGCGGGGAGGAATGCGCGGTCAATCGCGAAACTGCCGGCCAGATACCGGTGCCGGGATTCGGCGCGAGCGACTGCCGGGCGGGTTGCGGCAGCCATTTGAAGCGGCTTGGCTGACGCTGGCCGCCGGTCGACGAAAAAACCGCCCGAAGGCGGTTTGATCTTGGCGGAGACGATTGACTCCGCCTGTGAATCTGGTAGGCGCGATTGGACTCGAACCAACGACCCCCACCATGTCAAGGTGGTGCTCTAACCAGCTGAGCTACGCGCCTTCATCGCCGCCAAAAACAGCCTGCGGCGTCAAGGAAGGGCGCATTATACGTGCCTCGGGACGCAAGTCAACCGCAACCGACACTCCATTCCATCGCGGCGCAAAGCCGGCGGACGGATTGTTTCTCCCGCAGGCCTTCGCTGTAGAATGCCGGCCGGCGAGGCGGTGTCAGAGCCCGCGATTCTTATCGGCCGCGAACCTGCTTGTTTCCCGTGACGCACCTTAACACACCGGAGTTTCACCCGCATGATTACCCTGAAAGGCGTCACCCTGCGCCGTAGCGCCAAGGTGCTGCTCGACAACGCTTCCGTCACCCTCAACCCCGGCGAGAAAATCGGCCTGGTCGGCCGCAACGGCGCCGGAAAATCGACGCTGTTTGCCCTGCTCAACGGGTCGCTGCACGAAGATGCGGGCGACTTTGCGATGCCCGCGCACTGGCGCATGGCGCAAGTGGCGCAGGACATGCCGGAGACCGGCCAGTCGGCGACCGATTTCGTGATCGAGGGCGATACCGCGCTGGTCGCCGCGCAGGAGGAGGTGCATGCCGCCGAAGCCGGTGACGACGGCGAGCGCATGGCGCACGCCTATATGGCGCTGCACGATGCCGGCGCGCACGATGCGCAGGCGCGGGCGCAGGCGCTGATCCTCGGCCTCGGGTTCAAGACCACGGAGCTGTGCAACCCGGTGAACAGCTTTTCCGGCGGCTGGCGCATGCGCCTGCAACTGGCGCGCGCGCTGATGTGCCCGTCCGACCTGCTGCTGCTCGACGAACCGACCAACCACCTCGACCTCGACGCGCTGGTCTGGCTCGAAGCCTGGCTCAAGCGCTACGACGGCACGCTGGTGGTCATCAGCCACGACCGCGAGTTTCTCGACGCCATCACGTCGGTCACGCTGCACATCGACAACGCCAAACTGGTTCGCTACGGCGGCAACTACAGCGCCTTCGAGGACATGCGCGCGCAACAACTTGAGCTGCAACAGAATGCGTATGTCAAGCAACAGGACAAGATTGCGCACCTGCAAAGCTTCATCGCCCGCTTCAAGGCCAAGGCCAGCAAGGCCAAGCAGGCGCAGAGCCGGGTCAAGGCGCTCGACCGCATGGAGCGCCTGGCACCGGTACTGGCCAACGCCGATTTCACCTTCGAATTCAAGGAGCCGGCCAACCTGCCCAATCCGATGCTGGCGATGGAAAACGCCTGTTTCGGCTATCCGCCGCCGGATGATGCGCCCGCCGGAACGCCGCCGACGGTGATCGTGCGCAACGTGAACAAATCGGTGATGGCCGGTCAGCGCATCGGCATTCTCGGCGCCAACGGGCAGGGCAAATCGACGCTGGTGAAGACCGTGGCGCGTGCGCTCAAGCCGACCGGCGGCACGGTGCAGGAAGGCAAGGGCCTGAACATAGGCTACTTCGCGCAGCAGGAACTCGACGTGCTGCGCCCGCTCGACACGCCGCTCGAACACATGGTGCGGATGGCGAAGGAAGGCTTGCCGGCCGGGCAAAGCGGTCGCGAGCAGGATTTGCGCACCTTCCTCGGCACCTTCAACTTCGGCGGCGAGATGGTCAAGCAGCCGGTCGGCACGATGAGCGGCGGCGAAAAGGCCCGCCTCGTGCTGTGCATGATCGTCTGGCAGCGCCCGAACCTGCTGCTGCTCGACGAGCCGACCAACCACCTCGACCTCGCGACGCGCGAGGCGCTGGCCATGGCGCTCAACGAGTTCGAGGGCACCGTGATGCTGGTCAGCCACGACCGCTCGCTGTTGCGCTCGGTGTGCGACGAGTTCTGGCTGGTCTCGCGCGGCGGCGTCGAGCCGTTCGACGGCGATCTCGACGATTACCAGCGTTACCTGCTCGACGAAGCCAAACGCGCCCGCGAGAGCCTGAAGGAGTCGTTGAAAGCGGCCCGGGATGTCGTCACACAAGCGCCGCCGGTCGCCAACAAGAAGATTCCCGACAAGGCGAAAGGGCTGATGCGCGATCTGGGCAAGATCGAGCAGGCCATGCTCGACTTGCAGGCGAAAAAGCACGCGCTCGAAGCGCGTCTGTCGGTGCCCTTGCCGGTTCAGGAAATGGGTGAACTCGGCACGCAACTGGCGAGGATAGACGACGAACTCGCCGCCCGCGAAGAAAAATGGCTGGCGATTTCCGAGCAGATCGAGGCGGCGACGCGCTAGGCGCGTGTGCGCGGCACCCGGTTGAACGGGCTAAACTTTTCCCATATTTTTCCGATAGGTATTCTGGGTTGTGGCGTGAACCGTCGCCAAGACCCGGACGCTGTACGGAGGAAACAGGCTGTGGCCCAAGAATCGCAGAGCAACGGAGAACGGATCGCCGACCGCTTCTCGCCGGCCCGGCACGCTTTCCTCGGCCAGGCCAGGCTAGCCGAGGCGGAAGCAGCGGAGCCGGCCGATGGCGGCGAAGAGGCCGGGAAGCTGGCGCGCATGGTGTCAGCCTTGCTCTGCGGTTTCATTCCCGCCGCCAACGATGCGCACGCGAGAGACGCCCAAGCGCTGATCGCTTCCGCGCTCCAGCCGGTCATCGAAAAATACGGCTGGCGGATCGAGACGCTTCCGCCGGAGATAAGGCTGCTGCTGGAAACGGGGCCTCTGCTGCTACAGTCGGGGAAATTGTTGGGGCGGCAGAGCGCCGCCCAGACCCCGGCACACGCGACAGCGCCGAACAGCGAAGACCGGCAAGGCGCCAACGGACGCCGGAAGTCCGAGCGGCGCAACGATGCGGCCGACCGCCGCGCGGCCCAAGCGCAAAACACGATCCGCCCCTATCGCTGGAACCAGTTCAAGCCCTGAATCTCAGATCACCATCCCGACGACGCTGCCGCAGGCCAGCGTTGCCAGCGTTCCCGAAACCAGCGTGCGCGGCCCGAGGCGAAGTATCTCGTCGCGCCGCCCGGGCGCCATCGCCGTCATGCCGCCGATCAGGATGCCCAGGCTGCCCAGGTTGGCGAAGCCGCACAGCGCGTAGGTCATGATGATGCGGGTGCGCGGGGCGAGTTCAGCATCGCCGAGCTTGGCCATGTCGAGGTAGGCGATCAGTTCGTTGAGCACCGTCTTGGTGCCCATCAGCGCGCCGGCGGTCTGCGCTTCCGCCCACGGCACGCCGGCCATCCAGACCAGCGGCGCCATCACCCAGCCGAGCGTGCGCTGCAACGAAAGCGGCGCGTTGCCGGCCTGTGGCAGCAAGCCGAGCAACTGGTTGGCGAGATGCACCAGGGCGACCAGCACGACGAGCAGCGCGACGATCTGGACCAACAGGTTGACGCCCTCGACGGTGCCCTTGGCGATCGCGTCCATCGCACTGTCGGCGAACTGCGGCAGCCCCGCCGCATGGCCGGTGGGCGAGCCGTCCGGCGGCACCATCAGCACCGAGAAGACGACGGCGGCCGGCGCGCTGACGAAGGAGGCGACGAGAATATGGCCGAAGGCGTCGGGCACCGCCGCGCCGAGGATGCTGGCGTACAGCGCCATCACCGTGCCGGCGACGCCGGCCATGCCCGCCGTCATCACAACGAACAGTTCGCCGCGCGACATCGTGGCCAGATAGGGCCGGATCAGCAGCGGTGCTTCGACCATGCCGACGAAGACGTTGGCCGCCGTCGACATGCCGACCGCGCCGCCCAGCCCGAGCGTTTTCTCCAGCAGTGCGGAAAGCGCGCGCACGATGAAGGGCAAAATACGCCAGTAGAACAGCAGCGACGACAGCGCGCTAATCAGCAGCACCAGCGGCAGAGCCTGAAAAGCGAGGATGAAGCCGGCGCCGGGCGTTGTCTCGGGAAACGGCATCGTGCCGCCGCCGAGATAGCCGAAGACGAAGCGGGTGCCGGCGCGGCTCGCTTTCTCCAGCGCCAGCAGGCCGTCGTTGGCGAGCAGGAAGAGTTGCTTGAACGCCGGCAGGCGGAGAAAGAGCACGGTCAGCACGACTTGCAGCGCGATGCCGGAGAACACCGTGCGCCAGGGAACCGCGCACCGCCGCTCGCCCATGCTCCAGGCGACGGCGAGCAGCAGGGCGTAACCGGTGGCGCCGTGCAGAATGTCGTTCATCAATGCTTACTCGGTCGTTTTGCGCAACACATAAATGGGGTAATCCGTTAAAAAACGGGAGAAGCTGTGTCCCCGGTTTCCCGCCCTTTCTCCCGGAAAACGCGCCAAATAGGCGATCTACCGGGGTGTTGCCCGGAGAGCCCATATCCGTGCGGTTTTCAGGCGGGTGCCGGTTCAGCCTGCCGCCAACGCTCTTTCAACCACCTCGGAAACGTCGCGCGACAGCCCGGCTTTTTGGCCGAGTTCCTGCAAGGCGGCGCGCGCGTGCGCTTGTCGGCCGTCGTCGAAGCGCGTCCAGCGGTCGAAGCAGCGCGCCAGCCGCGAGGCGACTTGGGGATTGATCGCATCGAGCCGGGCGGTCTGCCGGGCGAGAAAGCGGTAGCCGCTGCCGCCGGCTGCGTGGAAGTGCCGGTGGTTGGCGCCGAAGGGGCGCAGCAGCGCGTAAACCTTGTTCGGGTTGCGCATATCGAAAGCCGGGTGGGTGATCAGGCTTTCTACCGTTTGCAGCGTATCCGGCAGGCGGCTGGCGGCTTGCACGGCGAGCCACTTGTCGACGACCAGCGCCTCGTGTTGCCAGCGTTCGTAGAAATCGGCCAGCGCGTCCTTGCCTTCTTCGCCGGGGGCGTTGGCGAGGATGGCGAGCGCGGCGAACTGGTCGGCCATGTTGTCGGCGGTGTCGAACTGGCGGCGGGCGACGACGCGGTGGCGGCGGGAATCGGGCGTTTCGTCAATCTCGTTCAGGTAACCGAGACAGAGGTTGCGCAGGCGTCTCCGGCCGGCGTCCGCCGGGTCGGGGCGGTAGCGGCCGGTCGGCGCCAGCGCCGCGTAGCGCCCGGCGAAATCGTCTTCCAGCGCAGCGGCGAGGTGGCGGGCGAGACCGGAACGCGCCTGGTGCAGCGCTTCCGGGTCGACGACGGCCATCCGCTCGGCAAGCGTCGCTTCGCCGGGGAGCGTGAGCGCTTCGGCGACGAAGGCCGGATCGGCGTTCTTGTCGCGCAATACCTGGCGGGCGGCGCCGATAACGCTGCCCGGCCAACCGGCGTTCTGCCCGTTTGCGATACCGGGCGCCGCCTCCAGGATCAGGCGTCCGAAAAGCTGCTGGCCGGCTTCCCAGCGGTTGAACGGGTCGCTGTCGTGCGCCAGCCGGTGCGCCAGATCCGCGTCGCTGCTCTCCTGTTCCAGAATCACCGGAGCCGAGAAGTTGCGCAGCAGCGACGGTACGGGCTTGACAGGGATAGCGCCGAAAACGAAGCTCTGTTCCGCCTGCGTCAGGTGCAGTATGCGGGTGGTCTGACCGTCACCCAGGTCGAAGTCGGCGCCTTGCGGGCCGAGCAGGCCGACGGCCACCGGAATCAGCGTCGGGGCTTTGTCCGGCTGTCCGGCCGAGGGCGGGCAGCTCTGGCCAAGCGTCAGGCGATAAAGGCGGTTGGCGGCATCGTATTCGCCGCGCGCCTTGACGCGCGGCGTTCCGGCCTGACGGTACCAGGTCATGAACTGGCTGAAATCAAAACCGGAGGCGTCGGCCATCGCCGCGACGAAGTCGTCGCAGGTCACCGCCTGGCCGTCGTGGCGCCGGAAATAAAGATCCATGCCGCGCCGGAATGCGGCCTTGCCGATCAACGTCTGGATCATGCGCACGACTTCGGCGCCTTTTTCGTAGACGGTGGCGGTGTAGAAGTTGTTGATTTCGAGATAGGAGCCGGGGCGCACCGGGTGCGCCATCGGGCCGGCATCTTCCGGGAACTGCGCGGCGCGCAGGCCGCGCACCTCGCGGATGCGCGCCGTCTCGCGGCCGTGCAGATCGGCGCCGAACTCCTGGTCGCGGAAAACGGTCAGCCCTTCCTTCAGCGAAAGCTGGAACCAGTCGCGGCAGGTGACGCGGTTGCCGGTCCAGTTGTGGAAATACTCGTGCGCGACGACGCGGTCAATGTTCTCGAAATCGGAGTCGGTCGCCACATCGGCGCGCGCCAGGACGTACTTGGTGTTGAAGATGTTGAGGCCCTTGTTCTCCATGGCGCCCATATTGAAGTCACCGACCGCGACGATCATGTAGTGGTCAAGATCGCATTCCAGGCCGAACGTTTCCTCGTCCCAGCGCATCGCCTTTTTGAGCGCGGCCATCGCGTGGTCGCACTGGTCGAGCTTGCCGGGCTCGACGTAGATGGCGAGCTGCACCTCTCTTCCCGAAGCGGTCGTGTAGCGGTCGCGCAGCACGTCCAGCTTGCCGGCGACCATCGCGAACAGGTAGCAGGGCTTTTTGAACGGGTCGCGCCAGGTGGCGAAATGGCGGCCGTCCGGCTCGTCGCCACCGGCCACCGGGTTGCCGTTGGCGAGCAGCACGGGAAAGCTTGCCTTGTCGGCGTGCAGCGTAGCGGTATAGCTGGCCATCACGTCCGGCCGGTCGATAAACCAGGTAATACGCCGGAAGCCCTGCGGTTCGCACTGCGTGAAATAACTCGAGGTTGGCACCCTCCAGCGTCAGCGGGCTGTCGCCGGCTGCGGCCGGGTTGCGGGAACAGTGCAGCGTGGCCGTGACCACGGTTCCGTCCTGGCGGATGTCGACATCCAGATGAACGGTGTCGATCAGCCAGGCGGGCTGCGTGTAGTCGGAAAGGCGGGTGATTGTTGCTTGGGCCATTTAGGGATTCTCGTTGACGAAGTGCTGCGATGATAGCGGATCGATGGATGGGGCACAGCGGCGCCTATTGTGGGAGCGGCCTTGGCCGCGAAACGGTGTTGAACGGTGTATTTCGCTGGCAAGCTTGCCTTGACGGTGGCGGTCTCCAGGATGATTGCTTCTTACCAATAAGCGAACGGATAGTGCTTCAGGATACTCCGGTCTGCCGTCAGCAAACGGGCGGAACCATGTGCGGCTTGCGCGACGATCAAACGGTCGAAAGGATCGCGGGTCCAGCTTTGCTGCAAGGCGGCGCCAACGACGCTGGCAAACGGCAGCTTGCAACTTTCCAGATCCAGATCGCGGCGCAAGGTGTCGAGGATGGTGGCGGACGGGCAGGTTATTCGGCCGATCTCGTGCAGATAGGCCAGTTCCAGTTCGACAATCGGCGATATCAGCAAACGGTTCGCGCCATCGATCGCGGCCGTGCCGCGCGCGGTCAGGCGAGCCGCTCCGTCCTGGTAGAGCCAGACCAGTACATGAGTATCGAGATAGAGCGTCACGGTCACAGCACCGGTTGCCAAGCGCTTTCCCATCCCCGGTTGGCGAGGTCGGCGGCGTCGCCTGTTACCGTGCCGGGATGCGGCACAAGCCGTGCCAGCCGGTTGCCGGAAGCCGCCGCAACGATGCGAACCTTGCCCGCCGGACGGGTGACCTCGATCGGCTCTCCGGTCGTTGCTACCCGGTCGAGCGTCTTGAACAATTCGGCGCGCAGATGCGTCGCGGTCAGGGATTGGGACATGGCAGATCCTAGTTTGGGCGGGATATGTACATATTAATAATCCGCATGTACGGCAACAAGCGGGGAAGCATGTATTTAGCCCGAATGTTTCATAAAAGCGGGCGAATCTCGTTTAACCATTTGATATAATTTGGGTTGCGCCAATAACGCTCCGTAAGAAGCTCAAACGAGACCGCCCACGGACAATTTTATCCCAACGCAGCTTCGCTTTCCCGCCAGTGCTGGATTTACGGTTCGAGCAGAGTTTGACGGCGGGGCGATGTCCTCCGGCTTTGGCGCCCTGCTGCTGCGCGGCGCCGACCTCCAGGCCGGCCTGATTCCCCGCTTGGTCAAGGCAATTCACGACAAGCGCCATGCCTCGTATATCGACCATTCACTTGCCGGCCTGCTCCGCCAGCGGATATTCCAGACGGCGAGCGGTTACGCCGACGGCAACGGCGCCAACACGCTGCGCCGCGATCCGATGTTCAAGCTGGCGGTCGGTCGCGCCCCGCTTTCCGAAGGGAATGAACTGGCCTCCGGCCCCACGCTCTCCCGGCCGGAGAACAGCGTATCGCGCCAAGACATCTACCGTCTGGCCAAGTGCTTCGTCGGGGCCTTCGTTGCCGGCTATGCCAAGGCGCCTGCCGTGATCGTGCCGGGCATGGACCATTCTGGGGACGCCACCCACGGCCAGCAGGAGCTGGCGTTCTACCACCACCACTATGGTCATCACTGCTATCTGCCGCTGTTCCTCTTTGAAGGACTTTCCGGAAAGTTCATCACCGCCGTTTTGCGTCCTGGCAAGCGCCCGACCGGTAAGGGGAACGCGGCCATCATCAAGCGGGTGTTGCGTTTGCTCCGTCAGGCCTGGCCAGAAACCCACATCATCCTGCGCGGCGACGGTCGCTTCTCGAATCCCGAGCTGATGGCCTTGTGCGAAACCGATGCGCGTCTGGACTTCCTCTTTGGCCTGGCCGGCAACAAGGTGCTCTCGCCCAAGGCCAAGCCCTTGCTGGAGCAGGCCCGTGCGCTGCACCAGACGCGCCGCACCAACGCCCGGCGGCTGGGGAACCCCGAGCCTGCGGCGACACGGTTGTACGACGATGTCGGGTATCGGGCGGTTTCCTGGCCCGAAGCGGTTCGCGTGGCGGGGAAGGCGGAGGTCGTGGCTTTGGGCGACAACCCGCGCTATGTGGTGTTGGGTACTACTCTGGTTGTGATCGAACTACTGGCTCTGTGGGGCTGTGGGCGCATGACCGTAACACTGTGGTTGGCAAGGATGGCTTGATGCGAGTTGGTGTAAAAACCGCGCTATCCGTCGAAAAATTCCACGTCGACGTCCTCGGCAACGTCTACCCCGCCCCGCCGGAGCCGCGTCGTGGGCTGGCGTAGCGTGATGATCTCCCGACCGTCCAGGTTGCGGCGGGAACATTTCTCGCTGGCCATCGAACAGGAACAGACCGCTTTCATTCCCTTCGAGGACATCGCCGTCATCGTGCTCAATCACCGCGAAATCAACCTCTCGCACCCAGTGCTGTCGGCCTGCGCCGAATACGGCATCAGCCTTTTCTCAACCGGCGACAACCATCAGCCGAGCGGTGTTTTTCTGCCTTTTCTACCGCATTCGCGCACCCATCGCGTGCTGCGCCTTCAACTCGATATCGCACGACCGCTAGCCAAACAGGCGTGGGCCAGCATCGTTCGGCGCAAGATCGAAAATCAGGCCGCCTGCCTGCGGCTGGCTGGGCGTGACGGTATAGGCCGCCATCACGTCCGGCCGGTCGATAAACCAGGTAATGCGCCGGAAGCCCTGCGGCTCGCACTGCGTGAAGTAACCGTCGCGGCTACGGTAGAAGCCGGAAAGCTGGGTGTTGTTGTCGGGTCGAAGGCGGACGCGTGTTTCCAGAACGACGTTGCCCGGTAGTCTGTTCAGCGTCAACTGGCTGGCGGTGAGCTGTCGAGGTTGGCACCCTCCAGCGTCAGCGGGCTGTCGCCGGCTGCGGCCGGGTTGCGGGAACAGTGCAGCGTGGCCGTGACCACGGTTCCGTCCTGGCGGATGTCGACATCCAGATGAACGGTGTCGATCAGCCAGGCGGGCGGCGTGTAGTCGGAAAGGCGGGTGGGGGCAGGCGTTGCTTGGCTCATGTGCGGGACTCGAAGACGAACAGCCGCGATGATAGCGGATCGGTGCGGGACACGCTCTGGCACCAGGCAGACGCGCTCCTCGTCTGCGACGAGCGGGCGATTGTTCGGAGACAGGTGAAGGTTGGCATTGACTGGGATGTGGAGGCCACGGATACTTCCGGGTGTGCGGTCGTCCTCTTTTCTTCCGATTCAGGAACACTTTAAAAAATATGTCGTTACCCCTGCTGTCCGACGCAGATCGCCATGAACCTTGCGGCCATTCCGACGCTCGATAAATACGTTACAACCAGTCTGGCCGGCACCGGGTCTTCAGCGGAGGAACGCGCTGTTCTTGAGAACCTGCGATGGGAGGAAAGACTTGGCGACGAGCGCCTTGTACGTTACGCGCATGGCTTCGCAGGTGTAGACGTATCGGGAGTCGACAAGGTAAAAACGGCGCACGCCCGATACGCCGAGACGTATCTTGAAATCGATGCCGGCGACCCCGATATTCCCGATACGTTCGGTTCGGCAAATTCGAGCAATTTTTGGCCTCATATCGAGGAAAACCTCCTCCTGTTGCGTATCGAGGATGCCAACTTCGCGCTGAGGGATTCAGGGGTCGATGTGGAGGAATTCAAACGGGTCGTGGACAATCGCGACAACGCGGTACTCGCCCGAGTCTGCGATGTCTGGAATGAGAGGCGGGATCGTCGCCCGGCCTTTGCGACAACCGAAATTGCGGTTGAAGACACCCTTGAAGCGGCGGGCGCCGATTGGCCGCATGCTCTGCGCGACAACCTGGGCTTGGGGCACCTCAATCCGGTTGCCGGTATGCCCCCGATCCCGGTTCTTCTGCTGCGATACGCGGTGGGCGAAGTCATGCGAGACAAGCAAGCGGGCGTTAGCGGCTTTGCCATCCCTACGGTTATCGACGGCCGCCTGAATCCCTTCTTCTTTCCAACGCCCAAGCCTGAACCCGGCTCCGAGGCCGCGCAATATGAGGTCGGTCGTGCCGTCAACCTCGCGTGCGCCGCAATCCAGAGCGAATACCGGATGGGTCTGGAGCTGGTGCATTCCTTCCTGGCTTACCGGCCCGAGCACATCTGGCGCATCGGGTATATCTCCCGCCCGCTGACGGGCGATCTCTCGGCCTTGCGGGCGTTTCATCTCGAATGGTTGAGGCTGGATACCGACCGTGACGACTTCGCCGCAGCCCACTTCTTATGAACATGACCGCCATGACCATCCCATTGTCCAAGGCGATGGATTCCTCCGTACAAAAGTGGCTGGACGAGTTTGCGCAGAAGCCTCTCGAAGCGCTTGAGTGTCTGTTATATGGCAAGGTCTGGCTCGGTGGGTACGAGAGTGCCGAGGTCGCGCAAGCCCTGCCGCAGTTTCTCCCCGTGGCGCGGCACGAAGATCTGGATGGTTCTCTTTGCGCGTGGCTGGCCCAACAGTTGAAGAGCTGCGAACTGCCCGGTGGCGTTTCCGCCAAAACCTACGCACGCGCCCTTGTGAACGTCTTCGGCCTCTTGCAGGCCTTCGACCTGCCCCGCTCGCGGGGATGGTGCACCGAGCATGTCGCGCGGCTGTCGACCTGGCTCAAGTCCCAGGCGGTTTTCCCCTCCCGAAACCCGCGCCCGGCCTTCTTGCGCGCATTGGCGCTGTCGCAGCCGAACCGGGATCTCTTGTCCTTCTGGATGTCGCTATGCCAAAAAGGCCAGCGCGAACAAGTACAACTGGCGCTCTTCGGTCTGCGGCGAATGCCGAAGGACGACGCGGGCGCGCCGGAGCGCGGCGTACCGCGCGCCCTGATTCTCGGGCTGCTCGAATACGGTCGCGCCGCAGCCAAAAGCGGCGATGCGCGCAAGAAGGAGTGGCTGTCGGAAGTCGATTTCCTTACGGCCGTGTACCCGCTTCCCAAAGACAAGTGGGCTGCGCCGTTCCGCGATGCGATGGCCGGTCGGGAACCCGCGCAGCGTGTCCGCAACTGGCTCGACGAACGTTATCCTGCGGCGAATCAGCGAACGGATCATCGGGGCGCAACAGGACGGCCTCTGGTTGCGCCCTATTGGAAAACGGATCTACAGCCTTTAGTGGATAGCTTCGACCGCGAACCTGAGCGTGCTGTTCCGGCGCTTCGCGCGCAACTCGACCAGCATCGCCACTACGCGCGCGAGACCGGCGATGACTACTATCTGGTTCGCAGTTTTTCCCGGCTTGCCAATTTTCTGCTGAAGCGGCGGCACGACGCTCCGGGCGCCCGCGATGCCCTGTGGGCGCTGGATATTGCCCAGGAAGCGGCAACCTGGGCGCCGGGCGATCCGTATACGTGGTCGATGATGGCGCGGG
>JACQYA010000067.1 GCA_016208425.1 Betaproteobacteria bacterium | reverse complement strand
GTCGAGAACGCATTTCTGTATCTCAAGCGCTGGCGGGGCATCGCCGCGCGCTACGCCAAAAACGTTGCATCATTTCTGGCAGCAGCCCACATACGTTGCCTTGTCCTCTGGCTTGCAATCTCGTGACGACACTATCTAGAGCCTTTCATAATCAGGGGCGCCGCGCCATCTCAGCGCATGAAGTTAGTGCGCTTTGCCTTCGGCGCCGGGAAAATCCGCCGCAAATTTTGTGATCCATTCTACCGCCGCTTCCTCGGAGGTAAGAACACGCCCCTCGCTGCGCGATACTTCGGCACGATAATTTTCGATGTAGCAAACCTGCTCGACCATACGCGCACGAAACGCATCGTCCTGAGCCAAGAACTCGACGCCGAGTTCAAACGATTTGCCCCGCGCCCGGCACCAGACAACACGGCCGTTCATCTCGAACGGCGGGCGAAATAACGGTATCCGTATCTCGACAACCAGCCCGCGCTTGAGCGCGCAATCGCAGCGGAAGGCCAGACCGCCGATCCCGATGTCGCTGATGTCGCGTGGCGCGTAAACCAACTGACCCGACGCCCCGACTTCGATGGGGATACCCGAGGGATGCCGAATAAACTTTCTCGGGTCCATGATCCTTTCCCGTTGCGAGGCGGTCAGGCCTTGGTCGGCAGTTTGCGCGATGCAGACGCGCCTTCCATCCAGCGCTTGATCCGGTTGGCGTCTCCGATGCGCGTCAGTTTGCCGACCGAGTCGAGGAGCACGATAAGCACCGGCTTTTCCGCTACGCGCGCCTGCAATACAAGACACTTGCCGGCCTCGTGAATATAGCCGGTCTTCGACAGCCCGATGTCCCAGGTTGCGCTTCCCACCAGGCGGTTGGTGTTGTGGAACGCCAGTTGGCGGCCGCTGACCTCGACCTTGGCGCTAGCGGTCGTCGAGAACTCGCGGATCAGCGGGTAACCGTGGGCGACGGAAATCATCTTGGCCAGATCGTGCGCGGTCGAGACGTTGTTGCTGGTCAGCCCGGTCGGATCCTCAAAGTGCGTGTCCTTCATGCCGAGCAGTTCGGCCTTGTGGTTCATCGCTGCCAGAAACGCTTCCATCCCTCCGGGGTAATGGCGTGCCAGCGCGTTGGCTGCGCGGTTTTCCGAAGACATCAGCGCCAGTAGCAGGGCGGATTCGCGGGTGAGCAACGCGCCAACCTGCAAGCGCGAACGGCTGCCGCGCAGCAGGTCAATGTCTTCGGCGGATATGGAAACCGGCTCCTGGAGGTCGGGAACACTGTCGAGCACCACCATCGCGGTCATCACCTTGGTGATCGAAGCGATAGGAACCACGATATTGGCGTTCTTTTCGTAAAGCGTGTCGCCGCCACCTTGCTCGACGACCAGCGCCGAGCCGGAGTGCACGGCCAGTTGCCCGGCTTCCTGCCACTGGACGGCGTGGTCGACCGGAGCCTTCCTCACCGCCTTATTCGCTGCGACCGGCTTTGACTTGGCTTTCTGTGCCGCGTGAGCCGCATCGGACAGCGCGAGATTGGCGCCCAACAACGACCCGAGCAGCAACAGGGTTTTCAGCGTGAAGCGCATGCGCGTGGCTCCGACAATGTTCGGGATTTTTTACAGATTTTACTTGAGTCTGTTGCGTAAAACAAATAGTCCAATAAATTAAATGGATAGAGCGAAATCATGAGATACAACATGAAAACCATCATATTTGCAGCAAGGACTTCAAGTCCGTGCTGCACGCCATCGCGTCCTTGTAGCCGAGATCGATCAGGGCGCGGGTATAGGGCTGCTCGAACAGGAGGTAGCTGGTCAGTGCGCCGCCCTGCCGGTTCATCGCGCCGACGCCGCGCAACAGGAGGCGCACCGACCACGGCAGCGCGCGGGCATGGTGCGCGGCCAGATAATCGAGCCGCTGCGAAGGCGAAATCACCAGCGACTGCACTGGCCGCAAGGCGACAGCCGCCGCCTGCTTGACCTCCTCGGGGATGATGTCGAGCGTGCGGTTGATGCGCTGCATGCGCTCGATGTCGACCGCCAGGCTGTCGAGAAAGATGGAGGACAGCGTGTGGCCGGCAATTTGCGCCAGCGTCGGATAGCCGTCGGTGTGTTGGCGCTGGGATTTCTCGCTCATGCGACCGGCGCCGATAACCAGGATCTTTTCGGCGCCCAGGTGGATCGCCGGGGAGATCGGCGCCAGCTGGCGCATCGAGCCGTCGCCGAAATACTCGCGGTGCAGATGCACCGCCGGAAAAATGAAAGGAATCGCGCTCGATGCCATCAGATGATCGAGGGTGAGCTGGGTACGGCAACCGAAACGGTGCGTGCGCTCCCAGGCATCCACTTCCGCGCGCGCCTGAAAAAAACTGACGCTTTGCCCGCTGGTATAACCGGACGCCGTCAGGCTGACGGCGTAGAGCGATCCGGCGGCGATGGCGCGGTCGATATTGCGGAAGTCCAGATTGCGTTCGAGCATGCCGCGCAGCGGCCCGTTGTCGAGCAGCGAACGCGGGCTGCGTTTGAACGCCCAGCCGAACATCAGCGCGCCCAGCCAGCGTGCGCCGGTGGCGCCGATACCGAGCGGATCGGCCCGGTAGACCTGGCCGGCGCGCATGTTCCGCCACACCTCGGCCAGCGTTTCGACGGCGCCACCAAAGTCATCGGCATGGCAGGCCAGGGTCGCCGCGTTGATCCCGCCAGCCGAGGTGCCGCAGAGGATCGGGAAGGGATTGCGCGTCGGGTCGGGCAACAGTTCGCGGATGGCGAGCAGCACGCCGACCTGGTAGGCGGCGCGCGCGCCGCCCCCGGTCAGGATCAATGCGATTCTGCTGTTGGCCATCGGGAAGCACCGTCGGTCGCGATGGCCGGAATCATAACCCGACACAACCCGATTGACGGAACCGGCATCATCCGGCAACGACGCGGGGTACGATTCAAAGTGATGTGACGACATCATCGACCCGCAAAACCCCGGTGTGGGAGCGGCCTTGGCTGCTCCCATTGGGTTCGTCGAATTTTTGCGATAAGTCCGGGGTGACGCCACATCACTTGGAATCACACCCAACGACATGTGTATACGGTGGATGCCTCTTCCGCCGTGCAAACGGAAGCTTGATGAACAAGATCGGCGCCACGGCGATCAGGCATCTCGGACTACCATAGATGACTTCGTCACGAGACATGTCCGAATACTATTCCGCACAAACTGCGGTGGGCGCGAACGGCCGGGGCCTACCAACGGCATGACCTCTCCGGTGCTGCACGGGCTCTGCTTGAGCCACGATCGCCGGGGCGCAAGGGCGTGCGGGGCGGTATCGCGCACGGCAACCGGC
>JACQYA010000155.1 GCA_016208425.1 Betaproteobacteria bacterium | reverse complement strand
GCTGGTCTTCGCCAGCAAGGGATCGAAAAAGATAACGGCTTCGTACAGCGGGAACAGTTTTTACTCGGCGAGCACCGGGTCGACAACGCACTATGTCGGCAAGCGACCGAGTATTACGCCGATTTTGATGCTTTTGCTGGATTGACTGTAAAACAAACTCCGGTTGAAACCCCGCCCTTCAGTGCGGCTACCGTATGCACACAAGTCCCCTCTCCCCCAGCCCATCTCCCGCAAGCGGGAGATGGGAGGAGAACAAATTTACCGTTAGAAGGGCTGCCCATTCGCTGCCAAAACTGCGGACAGCAGCGACATGGAAGATTTGCCCCTGCGCCGGATGGCGTCTGGGTAAAATAGCGCCTTTTCGGATCGGCGCCAGCCGGCGCTTCAGGGAGATTCAGCGTGACCAGAAAATACTTCGGAACCGACGGCGTGCGCGGGCGGGTTGGCGAAGCGCCGATTACGCCGGATTTCGTGATGCGGCTCGGCTATTCGGCCGGCAAGGTACTCGTCGCGCAGGAGTCGGCGCGCGGCCAGATCAAGGCCGGGGCGCGGCCTGCGGTGCTGATCGGCAAGGATACCCGCATCTCCGGCTACATGCTGGAGGCCGCGCTGGAAGCGGGGTTCTCGGCGGCGGGCGTCGATGTTTGCCTGGTCGGGCCGATGCCGACACCGGCGGTGGCTTACCTGACCCGCGCGCTTCGCCTGCAGGCCGGTATTGTGATTTCCGCCTCGCACAATCCGTTCTACGATAACGGGATCAAGTTTTTTTCCGCGCACGGCACCAAATTGCCCGACGCGGTCGAACTGGAGATCGAGGCCGGGATAGACGGGCCGCTCGCATGCGTGCAATCGGCCGATCTCGGGCGGGCGCGGCGGATCGACGATGCGGCAGGCCGTTACATCGAATTCTGCAAGAGCACCTTTCCTTCCGTTCTCGACTTGCGCGGTCTGAAAATCGTTGTCGACTGCGCGCATGGCGCCGCCTATCACATCGCGCCGCACGTCCTGCACGAACTGGGCGCCGAGGTGGTCAGTATCGGCGCCGAGCCGAACGGCTTGAATATCAACCACGAAGTCGGTGCCACCGCACCACGAGCTTTGCGCGACACGGTGCTGGCGCACCGGGCCGACCTCGGTATCGCGCTCGACGGCGATGGTGACCGCGTGATGATGGTCGATGCAGCCGGCAACCTCTACGACGGCGATCAACTGCTCTACGCCGTCGTGCGCAGCCGCTTGCGCCACGGGCCGGTGGCCGGCGTCGTCGGCACGCTGATGACGAATCTCGCCTTCGAGCACGCGCTGGCCGATCTCGGCGTACCTTTCGCGCGTGCCGCCGTCGGTGACCGCTACGTGATGGAGTTGCTGGAGAAAAACGGCTGGCTGTACGGCGGCGAAAATTCGGGTCATATTCTGTGTCTCGACAAGCACACGACCGGCGACGGCATCGTCTCCGCGTTGCAGGTGCTCTCCGCCTTGCGCGAGCCGGGCGGCGAATTTCACGAGCCGCACGGCGACCTGCACGCGCTGCTGGGCAGCCTGACGCTTTATCCGCAGAAGCTCATCAACGTTCCCTTGGCGAAAGGTTTTTCGTGGAAGGAAGACCCGTCGATCGCGCAAGTTCAGTCCGAGGTCGAAGCCTCGCTGGCCGGCGAAGGCCGCGTGCTGCTGCGCGCGTCCGGCACCGAGCCGCTGCTGCGCGTGATGGTCGAAGGCCGGGTGGCGAACAGGGTGCTAGCCGCCGCCGAGCGGCTAGCGGCAGCGGTGCGCGAGGCGGTTTCGTCCTGAGTCTGGCGCCTGTATACGGGGGTAGAAGCAACCGTAGGGTGGATAAGCGCGTAGGGCGCAATAACCAGCGGGCATTGCGCCGGACGCTGTTTGCCAACGGCGTTCGGCAATCCTTTTCGGCGCAATGCGCTACGCTTATTGCGCCTGCTTCGTAGGAGCGGCCTTGGCCGCGATACGGCGCCAATCGCGGCCAAGGCCGCTCCCACATAATTCCTGTTTCTAACGCAAATTGGAATAAGCCGCGTCGGCAATACCGCGCATCAAAAGTAATAGCGCATCATCAGTTCCAGCTTGCGCGCGTTCTGCTTCTCGCCAAATTCGCTCCCCGCCCTGCCCGCCAGCCAGGTGGCGCGCAGGCGTAAATCCAGATTGGTCACCCCGGTGTACAGCAGTTCCTGCGTCAGCGACGTGCTGTGGTCGTCGAGGTTGGCGATCAGCGTCAGCGACGGCGTGAAATAGACGATGTCGAAGGGTTCCTTCTGGCTGGCGCGCAGGTAGAGATAGCGCTGCATGGGGTTGGCCTTGCCGTAACCGCTCAAACTCGCGGCCTGTGCGCTTTGCAAAAGGGCAGCGCTGCCCGTGGTCTCGAACTGGGCAATGCCGCTATCGACCAGGCGGTAAAAATCGCTGGCCTGCTGCTCCGTATAACCCGCGCCGTTGCGGTAGACCTCCAGGATGTAGGTCGTGTCTTGCTCGGTGAGATAACGCAGGCCGAGCAGAGCGCTGGTCGCGTTGCGCCGCCCGGAAGTCAGCGCCCCGCCCGCGCCGACGATGCGCTGCTCCAGGTCGCGGATGTGCGCCCACTCGCCATGAACCTCCAGCGCGCTGCTCAGGTTGCGCGAGAAATCCACGCCAAAGCGCGGCGTGCGGCTGCCATTTCCCATCCAGGTGAAATCGATGTCGGTATCGCGGTAAAGCAGATACAGCTTGGCCGCTGCATTCAGGTGATTGGGTTTGCCGAAGTCGGCATTGACTTGCGACCCGACCGGCAGCAAGACCGGCGTGAACGCGACGGTCTTCAGATCGCCGTCGAAATTGCGGATGAAGTCGGCAGCGACCATCGTGTAGCCCTCGCGCGCCAGTTCGACATCGTTCGGATCTTTCGGGCGTTCGACGAAGCCGACCGGGTTCCAGGCATAGCCCTTCCCCCATTTCAGCGCCACCTTGCCGGCATCCAGCGTGAAGCCCGGATCGGGCTTGAACGAGACATAGGCTTCGTCGAAGCGCCGTATGTTGCCGCTGCTCAGGTTGTCGCGCCGAACCTCCATATCCGCGCGCAGGTTGACGCTGGCAATCCCCTGCGTGTATTTGCCGTTGAGCTTGAGCGTGCCGGTGTTGCGGTCGAGGGTGTCCGGTTCCTGGTGCTTGTAAAAATTGAGCTTGTAAAAGGCGCCGTCCCGGTTGAGCCAGGCGCGATCCGGCTTGAATTCGAGCGTGCCGCCAAACTCGAAGGGCTTTTTCTCGAATTCCGTTGCATCGAAGCTGAACTCCTCGGCGCCGGCACACGCGGACAACAGGCAGACGAGCAGCGGCAGCGCATGCTTCATTTACGCAAGTCTTCAACGCGCGGCAGGTAGTTGAGCGAGAACACCTCGTCGGGGAAGTCGCGCTTCCTGATCTGCGAATAGAGCATCACCGACTTGTAGTCCTTATATAGCGGGCTGTCGGTTTCCAGAGTCGCGGGGCGCTTGATGCCGCCGCCGAAATCCTTGGTGTCCTTGAAGCGCAGCGTTTTGATGAGCATGCCGCTGGCGGCGTAGCACTCGATGGCGACCGGCAGCAGCGCCTTCTTGTCCACCCACATCTTCAAGCGGTCGTAGGCGACTTCGGCGGTTTTCGCCTTGAGGTTCAGCAGGTACTGCTCCTTTTCTTCCGCAGCCGCTTCCACGTCGTACTCGGCGGCGTAGTCGATGCGCAGGATGTCGGCGTTGTTGAAGACGCCACCGGTCACCGATTGCAGGCTGGTGATGCGCATCGGTTTGCCCACTTCGGGAATGTAGAGCCACATGTTGTCGCCCAGACGCAAGGTGGCGCGGCCCTTGTCGCTGGACGGCGCGAGGAACAGCGCGACGATCTTGTCGCGCCCCTTCTTCACCGAATAGAGCACGAACTCCTTCTTTTTGCCGTCCGGCTCGACGGTGATGAGTTTGCGCAACATCTCGTAGGACTCGGGTTCGAGGTTGCGGTCTACTTTTTTCAGGATCTGGGCGCCATCGAGCGCGGTGGCGGGCAGAGCCAGCAGGCAAAGCAACAAGGCAGTCAGTAGCTTCATGGCGATTGTCCGGTAATCAAACGTGGCGCAGGGCATGAATCGGATCCATGCGCGAGGCTTTCCAGGCCGGTTGCAGGCTGGCGACGATGGCGACGGCGACGACCAGCGCGGCGATGGTCAGCACGTCGCTGGCGGCAATCGTCGGCGCCAGCACCAGGTTCTTTTGCTGGCCGAAGGCGAAGGTCAGCTTCCAGACATTGAGGCCGAAGATTGCGGCGAGGCTGAGGATCGTGCCCGCCACGGTGCCGACGACGCCGAGCATCAAGCCTTCGGCGAGGAACAGCGAGAGGATGCGTCCCGGCGGCGTGCCGATGGCGGCGATGGTGCCGATCTCGCGGATGCGTTCGTAGACCGCCATGATCATCACGTTCATCACGCTGACCAGGACGATGGAGACCAGCACGATCTTGATGAACAGGGTCATCAAATCGATCATTTTCGCCAGGTTGGCGAAGGGCGAGAGGTCGGCCCAGGTATGGACTTCGAGCGCCGGCTTGCCCTCCTTGCTGGTCAAACCTTCCAGCGCCTGCTTGAGTTGCGCCTCGACTTGCCCCAGGCGGGAGAAATCCTTGAGCCGGATGGCCATCTCGCTGACTTCGGCATCCGGCATGCGCAGCAGTTCGCGCGCATCGTCGAGGTGGATATAGCCGTCGCGCCCTCCGGGGCCGGAAATGCTCTCCAGAATGCCGCGCACGACGAAGGTTTTACCATTGACCGAGCCGTCGCGGTTGGTCGCCACCAGCACCACCGTGTCGCCGATCTTCGTTTTCATGCCGCGCGCCAGCAGGACGGGGATGACGATCTGACCCTTGGCGACCAGAGCCCCTTCCTTTTGTCCCTCGATCATGCGGCCGGGCAGCAGTGGCGCCGTCGCCGCCTCGCGCTCGGGGTCGATGCCGTTGATGCGGATGCTGGTGGTCTCGGCGAAGTTGCTGAACATGCCGCCGAACTTGACGCGCGGCGACCAGGTTTCCACGGCGGCGTTCTGTATTAGCGCCTCTTCCACCTTGGCGAGCATGGCCGGCTTCATGTTCAGGTTGAGCGGCAGGTTGTCGATCGAGGCGACATAGCCCTTGCGATGCACCTCCAGATGGCCGAGCACCGAATCGGTGATCTGGCCCACCATCATCGATTTGAAGGAACCGGCGACGGCGATGAAGAGCAGCACCGCGACCATGCCGATGACGATCAGGAGCAAGGTCAGCAAGGTGCGCCGGCGGTAGCGCAAGAGGTTGCGGCTGGCGATGCCGAGCACGTCAAACATGATGACCTCCGTTGGTCAGGCGACCGTCTTCGAGAATAAAGGTCGTTTCGGCTTCCCGACCGCCTCCAGCAAGCGCATGACCTGGCGGCGGCGCTTCTCGGCCGGCCATTTCTGCACCATGCGCAAGGGGTATTCCACATTCTCGAAAACGGTCAGCACCGGAATCAGGTTGAAGTCCTGAAACACAAAGCCGATGTTCTCGCCGCGAAAATGAGCGGCAGCGCGCCGATCCAGCGTCGCGATGTCGGTATCGAGCACCTTGAGCGTGCCGCTGGTCGGATGGTCGAGGCAGCCGATCATGTTGAGCAGCGTGCTCTTGCCGCTGCCCGAGGGGCCGACGAAGGCGACGAAGGAGGCGGGTTCGATGGTGAAATCGACGCCCTTGATCGCCGACACTTCGATGTCGCCGCTGCGGTAGGTCTTGGTAAGGTTGTGCGCGCTGACCAGGCTCATGGCTTTTTCATCCGCTCGGCCAGCACGGCCTGCACGTCCGCCGTCGTCCACTCGCCGCGCACGCCGGGCGGCGCGCCCTTGATCGCCGGGAAATTGACCAAGGCCAGCGCGCTGCCGTCCTTGCGCGGGTGGCGATACTGGCCGTCGATCAGGATCACGATCGGGATGTGGCCGGCAAGTCCAACCGCCGCGAGGCGCTTTTCGCCCTGCGCGGATTCGACATCGATTTCGACGACCTTGAGCTTGCCGCCTTGCTCCGCGAGCCATTCGCGCAACGGCGCCAGCGCCATTTTGACGGGTGGGTGGGGCATGGCGACGATCTCCACCGTCGGCGGAGCGGCCAGCGCGTTGCCGGCGGCGAGCGTCAGGGCCGAAGCGGCCAGCGCCGCGAGAAAATGCCTGCGTGTCTTCATGGGCTACCCCTTATTTACAGTTGTTGTGCAACTTCCACATTTCGGCGTGACCCATCGCCACGGCCCAGTCGGGCGGCGTGCATGGGCCGTCGGCGGGGGAGGCGGGGGAGGCGGGGAGCGTGGCCCCGGCCCCGACCTCGACCGGCGGGAAATATCGCTGCCCGACAAAGCCGATCAAGCCCAGAAAGGCCGCGACGATCAGCGCCTGAGCCAAGCCGGTTTTCTGACCGACGCGCCGTTCCTCCACCGCGCAAACGCCGCCGGGGCAATGTTGCGCCTTGTCGCGGGAAAAGAGGTTGTAAACCTTGCACGCCAAACAGATGCCGAAGGCGCTCTCGAAGAACATCAGCGTCAGGCAGGTGGCGCAGACGATCAGATTGATCGGCCCGATCACGTTGTTGATTACGATCAGGTACAGCATGGTCACCGCCAGCACCCAGCCGACGGCCCAGGCGAAGCGCTTCTGCGGCGCGCCGACGTATTCGGGCATCTGCTTCCGCACCGCAAACCGGCCCAGAATCATGGTCGGCGAGAACTTCGGATTGATGAAAATGCGGATCGTGAAGTCGACCAGGAAGGCGATGACGAAGATGCGCGTCAGGCGGAAGTTGCCCATCAGCCACGAATTCATGAACGCTACCAGCGCGAACAGGAACAACAGGCCGGCCGCAGCCCGCACCTCGCGCTCGTTGAGCACCGGCACGTCGTAGCCATCCATTTGTTCGCCGAAACCGAAAAACTTGTTCATTTGATTCCCCTTCAGTTTGCTTCCAACACGGCGAATTTAACGCTTTTGCCGGCCGCCATCGATGTCAAAAAACCGGCTTTTGGTAAGGCACCATGACAAGCGCCGGTTTGTTACATTAGCTTACCGTTTTCCCGAATATCGGCCCCGAACCAAGGGGTATAAATATCCGGCATTTCACCGGACAGGACTCAAGACACGAAGCATGGCGGAAAATCAGGAACATTTACTGGTCGTCGACGATGACCGGGAGATCAGGACGCTGCTGTCGGAATATCTGGAGCAGGCCGGCTATCGCGTGACCGCCGTCGCGGATGGCCGGGAGATGCGGCGGGTCTTCGACGGCAGCCGGGTCGATCTGGTGGTTCTTGATCTGATGTTGCCCGGCGAGGATGGGTTGAGCTTGTGCCGCGAGTTGCGCAGCCGTTCGCGCATACCGATTTTGATGCTCACCGCGCGCGGCGAGGAAACCGACCGCATCGTCGGGCTGGAGATGGGCGCCGACGATTATCTGCCCAAGCCGTTCAATCCCCGTGAACTGCTGGCCCGCATCCGTAGCGTGCTGCGCCGCGCCCAGAGCCTGCCGCCCAACCTCGAACCGCAGCCGGCAGGCCATTTTTTCTTCGCCGGCTGGAAACTCGACGCAGCCACCCGCGAACTGGTGGCGGCCGATGGTCTGGTCGTCCCTCTGAGCGGCGCCGAATACCGGCTGCTGCGGGTTTTTCTGGAACATCCGCAGCGCGTGCTTTCCCGCGATCAACTGCTCGACCTTGCGCAGGGACGGGAAACCGTGTTGTTCGACCGCAGTATCGACGTGCTGGTCGGGCGCTTGCGGCGACGCTTGAACGACGACGCCAAGGAACCCCGGCTAATCAAAACGGTACGCGGCCAGGGCTATGTCCTCGCGGCGTCGGTCGGCACGGGAACGGCGACATGACATTGATGCCGCGCTCCCTGTTCGGTCGCCTGATACTGGTGATGGCCGCAGGCCTGCTCGTCGCCCAGATCGTCAGCGTGACGCTGCACCTTGGCGAGCGCCAGCGCACCATGGCGCGCACGGCTGCGGAAGAGATTGCCGAACGGGTCGCGGCCGTCTATCGGGTGCTGGATAGTCAAAGCGCTTCGCAACGGCAACCGATGGCGGCTCTACTGAGTTCCAGGAATCTGGCGGTCAGCCTTGAACCGGCCGGGTTGCGGGAATCGAACGAGGGCGAGGAATCGTCTGCTTTTCTGACCATTCTCCGGCAAGCGCTCGGGCCGGATGTGGCGGTGGATGTGCGTTCCATGCCGCGATTGGGTGTCAATGCGCTGGATGTGCGGCTCAGGCTTGCCGATGGCGACTGGCTGTACCTGCGGGGCAGCGCGCCGCGAGAAATGTTCTTGTGGCCGACGCATCTCTTCATCAACCTGGCGGTGATGTTTTTCACGCCTGCCGCCGCCAGGGAATTCAACGTCATGCAGACCCGGCTCCGCCAGTCGATCGAAGAGCGCGCCCGATTTCTCGCTGCGGTCTCCCACGACCTGAAAACCCCGATTACCCGCTTACGGCTGCGCGCCGAAATGCTGGGCGACTCGCCGTTGCGGGAAAAGTTCGCCGCCGACCTGGAAGAAATGGAGAACATGGTCGGCGCCGCGCTGGGTTTCCTGCGCGGGGAAGCGGTCGATGAACCGTTGCGGCCGGTGGATATCGCGGCCTTGGTCGAAAGCGTGGTCGAAGATTTTGTCGAAGGCGGCGCTTGTATATCCATCGGCAGCCCCGCCGGGATTCGTCTCGTCGTCCGAGCACACGCCTTGCGGCGCTGTCTGAGCAATCTGGTCGATAACGCGCTGAAATATGGCGTCGACGATGTAACGGTGGCGATCGAGGCGACATCGGATGGCGTCAACATCCTCGTGCGCGACCGTGGGCCGGGATTGGCCGCCGAAGAAACGGACAAGGTTTTCGAGCCGTTCTACCGCGTCGAGAGTTCGCGTAACCGCGAGACCGGCGGCACCGGCCTGGGGCTTGCCATCGCCCGCCAGATTGCGCGCGCGCACGGCGGCGAACTGACGCTCGCGAACCGTGCGGCGGGTGGGCTGGAAGCGGCGATTCGTTTGCCGGGGCAGGATGTCGGCAGGTTTTGAGGATGTAGTGGTCAAGTAATTTCGGGCACGTTGATAGGTCATATTGCTGCCGTTTCCCGTTCATAGGCGGAGGGCGGCAGGTAACCCGGGGTAGAGTGCGGACGGACGTTGTTGTAGAAGCCGGCGATATGGTCGGCGACGTCTCTGCCGGCTTCGTCGTGATCCGCGTAATCCTTCTGCCGGACGCGCCCCATCTTCAGATTGAGGAAGAAACGCCCCGTCACGGCGTTGTCCCGACAATTGCCCTTGCGGCCCATGCTGGCCTGCAAGCCATGACGGGCCAGCAGGTCCCGGTGGGCCGCACTGGCGTACTGACTGCCACGGTCGGAATGCACGATCAGTCCAGCAGACGGTTGCCGTTGCGTGATCGCCATCTGCAAGGCGGCACACACCAACTCCGCAGGCATGTTCGGTGCCATCGCCCAACCGGCGATCTTGCGCGAGAAAAAGTCCAAGACCGCCGCCAGGCACGGCCAACCGCCGCGGTTCCGGATGCGGGTGATGTTATTCCATTTCTAAATCGTTAGTGAATTAATGATCCAAGGCCAAGCGACGATGGAATGGACGCGCTGATGGTCAGTTTCCATGTCACGGAGAGCGACCTCCAAATGGTTTTCGAGGGTGTCGATGCTATCGAAAACCCGGTTATGGAAGGACTTTTCGCGCAGATCATCCCAGAGGTGCTCGACCGGATTGGGTTCGGGCGAG
>JACQYA010000154.1 GCA_016208425.1 Betaproteobacteria bacterium | reverse complement strand
GTCTTGCAAGACAAAGGCTGGTGGGGCAAGAAAATCGTCGTCGGCAACGACGGCGGGGCCGAAGTGGTGCAGGAAGGCAGCCCGCGCCGCCTGCAAACCATCTTTCGCACCAACCTGCAAACCGCCTACGCAGCAGGACGCTGGAAACGCTTCGCCGACAACGCGGCAGCGCGGCCTTATCTGCAATACGTGGCTGTTATGGATGGGCGTACCCGCCCCGGCCATGCGCGCCTGAACTGTAAGGTGTTCCCGATCGACAGCCCGGTCTGGAAGGTGATCGCGCCGCCCAACGGGTTCAATTGCCGCTGTGCGGTGCGTGCGCTGTCGGCCGGCGATCTGGCCGCGCGCGGCCTGAAGGTGGAAAACGATGCGCGCATCGATGAGCGCGAAGTCGCAGCCGGCCCGCTCACCGACAAGCGCACCGGCGAAGTCGATCCGCGCAAGCTGATCCAGCGCGGCGTCTCGGTGCCCGACCCGGCTTACCCCGGCAAGCGCATGACGCTGTGGGCCGATAGCGGATGGGATTACAACCCCGGCGCCAGCTGGCAGAAGCCCTTTGTGCCGCCCCCGCTGGACGATCTGCCGCGCAGCTTTCCGGCCGGCATGCCGCTGCCGGCGCTGCCGGTGCCGTCTCGCGTCGACGCCAGTCGCCTGCTCGCTGCGGGCTTGCCGCCTGAAGACTATGCGCGCGCCTTTCTCGCCGAGTTTGGCGCAGCGCCGGGAACCCCGGTAGTTTTCAAGGATGCGAAGAACGCCGCGCTGGTGATCGATGAGGGGGTGTTTCAGGATGGGGCGGGCCTGTGGAAAGCAGATAAAGACGGGCGTGGTGCCTATATGCGATTGCTGGCCGACGCGGTAAAAGCGCCAGACGAAATCTGGCTGCGCTGGGAAGAGTCTCGCGACAACCCTGGCTCGTGGCTTCTCAAGCGACGCTATATTCGCAGCTTTGAGGTGGTTGGCGGTGATGGCCCACAATACGGGCTGTCCGTCTTTGAGTTCGGGAAAGATGGCTGGTCAGGGTCTTCTGCGATGATGGCCAACGCTGCTCGGGGAGAAGATGCGCGGCGTCGTTATATCGAAAAGCAGCGCGACGGATTCCTTCTCTACCAAAAGTAAAACCTCACGACGCCGGATCATCATGAGGTTCTGTATCGCTCCTTTGGACGCCACTTCCGGTAGCCTGTACGGCGATAATCAGTGGATTCATTATAGGACAACCTGCGGGGAGCCGCCATGTTCACCATAACCATAGAGGCCGACGCCGTACAGCGAGCACTGCAAGGCATAGAGTACCGCGCCCGCAACCTGCAGCCCGCCCTGCGCGCCATCGCCGGCCTGCTCGAAGACCGCACCGCGCAGAACTTCGCCGACCAGTCCGGCCCCTTGGGCAAGTGGCCGGCTCTCAAAAATCCGCCTCGCAACAAGAAGCGCACCTCTCCAAAGATCCTCGTCGACACCGCCCGCCTGAAAAACAGCATCGCCTCGCGGGTCACGGCCCAATCGGTGCAGGTGGGAACCAACGTCGTCTATGCCGCCATCCACCAGCTCGGCGGAACCATCGACATCGCCGCGCGCAGCCAGCAGGCTTACTTCAAGCAAGGCAAGGATGGCAGCGTCGGGAATCGCTTCGTCAAAAAGAGCCGGTCGAACTTTGCGCAATGGCATACGCGCGGCGCGCACCAGATCAACATGCCGGCGTGCCCATACCTTCCTTTCATCGGCAACCGGCTGCAGAACGGAGTGGAAGAATCGATTGTCGAGGTACTGAACAGCTATCTTGCGGGAAAATATCAGAGATGACGCTTTTTCGGTGTCTGCGTCAAAAACACACAAATTCGTGTAAAAAATACACAGAAATTCGAGGCGCTTTTTTTTCGTCCTGTGCAACTTTATTGCAAACCCCATCCTGCCTTGTTCTGGCCCATCACGCCTCTTCCCTCAAACATCTCGCTTTCCCCTCTCAAATATCTCGCTCGTGCACAATTGAGAACTGCTGCAATTGACCGCGCCTAGCGCGAGCCGCGCCGGCAGGTCAGTAAGCGTTCTTGTTGGCAAACCCTTTGAATACGGTCTGCAGGATGATCTTGATGTCGTTCCAGAGCGACCAGTTCTGCACGTATTCCAGGTCGGAACGCACGCGCATCGTCATCTTGTCGAGCGTTTCGGTTTCGCCGCGCCAGCCTCTGATTTGAGCCAGACCGGTGATTCCCGGCCTGACCTTGTGGCGCAGCATGTAGCCACGGATCAGGCCGCGATACTGCTCATTGTGTGCGACGGCATGCGGGCGGGGACCGACCACCGACATTGTTCCCTGCAGGACGTTGAAGAACTGCGGCAGCTCGTCGAGCGATGTGCGGCGCAGGAAGGCGCCGAAAGGCGTCACGCGCGGATCGTTCTTTCTGGCTTGGGTGACCTGCGCGCCGTCTTCGGCGACGGTCATGCTGCGGAATTTCCAGACTTCGACGACGGCGCCGTTCAACCCGTAGCGGCGTTGCTTGAACAGCACGGGACCTGGTGAGGTCAGCTTGACGCCCAGCGCAATGATCGTCATCGGCAGTGAGACAAGCAGCAGGATCAGGCTGGCGACGACCACGTCTTCCACCCTCTTCACCCAGCCGTCGACGCCGTAGAAAGGCGTTTCGTGCAGGCTGATCATCGGCAGGCCGTCCAGGCTGGACATTTTGCTTTGCATCAGGTCGAAGACAAAGAGGTTGGGAACCATGTAGACCGACGCGGTCGTGTCGGATAGCGCGTTCACCAGCTCGACGATCCTTTTTTCGGCGCGCATCGGCAGCGTGATGTAGATGTAATCGACTTTTCCGGCACGCGCCATGTCGACCAGCTGGTCGAAACCGCCGGTGCGGGAGATGTGGTGCGGCGCGTCGTCGTCTTCCCGGGCGCCGTTGCGGGCATCGAAGTATCCTACCGACTGCATGCCCAACCACGGCATGTTGGAGATCTTCTCGGCGACGTGCAGCCCGAGTTTGGTCTTTCCGGCGATCGCGAAGGTGCGCGTGTTGCGCCCGAATACCCGCGCGGTGGAGAGCACCGAGCGCAAGACGACGCGCAGCAGAACCAAGGCGAGCGGCGCCAGCAGAAACCAGACCCCTATCGTCGTGCGCGAGTAGTCGCTCGACGTTTTGGTCAGAAATACGAAGAAAACAAGCAGCAGCGCAGTCCACAACCAGTTCGCCAGAACGGCCGCTACCGCGGAGTGCAGCGAGTCCATCCGCCAGGAGCCGTAAAGATGGTTGACACCGGATGTTGCGAGGAACAGCAGCACCGCCCAGGAACCGGCGAGCGCGTACTGTTGGTTCATCGTTTCGCCATGCGTGATGAACAGGGCGATGTTCAGGGCGGTCAGGATGATCGCGGCATCAAGAAGCCGGTACAGGAACGCTATCTTGGCGCCATACTGACGAAGGAGGCCGGCAGATGAGGTGGGCATAGGATGTGTTGAGCCTGTGGGTTGAAACTGCGAGGAGATGCGCCAGAACTGGTCGCTCATCTCGAACGGCTCCAGTTTGCTATATCGGCTTCGCGATTCATATTGGCCTAAAGTACAAGTGACACGGCGGAAACCGCTTCTGCGGCGGCGCGCCGCCGCTTT
The DNA here is from genome assembly GCA_016208425.1 of Betaproteobacteria bacterium. GTDB lineage: Bacteria > Pseudomonadota > Gammaproteobacteria > Burkholderiales > Rhodocyclaceae > JACQYA01. Next base: position 21,078 of record JACQYA010000154.1, on the reverse strand, counting down.
TCCCGGATTCGGGGCCATCTGCTACAGTTCCAGCCCGAACGGCTTTCGCGGGCGGCGTGGACGGCGATGCCGCGCGACGTTCGGCTCGGGAGTTTTCGACAGGAGATTGATCGGAAACAAACTCCGGTTGGAAACCTCCCCCTTCAGGGGGGTAATCGAACGCGGGGGAGGCGTAACTTCTTCCGCGTTGTTTCGCCCGGCTAGTCCGGGCGCGGATTGAAACATAGATGGATCTGACGGTGGCGGATCGGCGGCCGAGGTTGGGCGTGCTGATCGACGTGGTGCTCGTGCTGGGGATTGCCGCGCTGACGGCGGCCTGCTCGTGGGCGATTCTTACCCGGCCCAGCATCTATTGGGTCGACCTGATTTTCGACGATGCCTATTATTATCTTGGCGTCGCGCGCAACCTTGCCGGTGCGGGGACGAGCAGTTTTTTGCCCCCGTTCGAGACCAACGGCTATCAGCCGCTATGGGTCATGCTCCTGGCTGTCACCGCCCGGATTTTCGGCGCGGGCGAGCGGGATCTGGCGCTGCAATTGACGTTGCTCTCCGGCATGTTTTGCGCGCTGTTTGCCGTGCTGTCGAAACGCTGTTACGGGCGCCTTTGGCCGGCGGTTCTGGTGTCCGCCGGATTTCCCGCCGTCATGGCCTGGGGGATGGAAACGGTCATGCTGCCCGTTTTTGCGCTGCTGTTCTTCAATGCCCGGACGCATGGCGCGCGCGGCTTGTTTGCCGCCGCGCTCTTCCTTGCCCGCCTCGACGCGCTGGCGCTGGTGGTGATGCGCGATGCGCACCGCCTTTTCGTTCGCCGCGAGAAGCTGTCGACATTGGCGCACTGGCTTGTCCTCGGGCCGGTCGTGGCCGCGTACTTCGCCGTGAATTGGTTGTGGTTCGGTTCGCCGGTTCCGGTGTCGGGTTTGGCGAAAGCCGTCGGCAACCGATTCGGCGAAAACGTCGTTCCCTTGCTGGTTTTCGCCGACGGCGCCAAGTTTGTTCTGCCGCTGGCCGCAGTTCTGTTCGTGCTGGCCGTCCGCCCACGGGGCGCGTTGCGGCTACGTTACGGCGCCGAGATACTTGTTTCCTCGCTCACGCTGGCCGTTTGCGCGGGCTACTACAGCCTGATGTCAGGGTGGTCGGTATGGGGGTGGTACCTATGGCCAGTGCTGCTGCTGGCGTATTTTCTGGTTCTCGAAGCCTGCGTTCTGGTGCGGGCGGCAGATGCGCCGCTGTCCGGGGCTGCCAGGGCCGTCGTGCTGGCGTTAACGGCGACCCTGCTTTTGAGCCTGGCGCGCGGAGCGGCGGGACTGTTTGGCCACTATCTGCGTTCCGCCCGCGAAATCGTCACCCATTCGGTATTGTTCCCTTCGTTCGGCAAGAAAAACGTGCAACTCGCCGACGATTTTCGCGGCGGACGGTTCAGGCCGGGTGCCTTCATCGCGGCCGGCGACCGTGCCGGAAGTCTCGGGTATTTTCTGGGCAACGGCTTCCGCTTCATTCATACGGAAGGTCTGGTCGGCCCGGCCGACTACGTGAAAGCGTTGCGGGCGGACGCCGGCGCGCAGTTCGTCGACCGTCTTCCCGCCGATTATCTGGTGTTCGACCGGGAACGTTTTTTCGACGACGGGCGCGTCATCGGCGTCGCCGAGCCGGTGCAGGGATGGTCGGCTCATGTCGGCCCCTACCTCCTCTGCTTTGACAAAACCGGCATTGCCGCCCGCGACACCTACGCCGATCAGACGCGAATGGTCGTTGACTACCGGTCGCGCATCGCTTGCCCGGCCGGGTTCGAGCGCCAGTTTGCGGAGCAACGCGCGCAGTTTGGGGGAGTCCGCCAATTTGCGCTGCCCGGAGAGTTTCGTGGCGGGGTTTTGAAACGTGTGCTTGCGTGGACGTCATCCGATGTCTCCCGGGAATCCCCGACATCCCTGTCCGCAGGATCGGATCATCCCAAGTAGCGCGTTCCGCCCAAAGGCTTTCCTATGCTGAACTCACTTCAGGCCGGGCGCGCGGTTGCCGCCGTCGCGGTTGCCGCCTTTCATCTCACGATCCAGATGGGTCATGCCCGGTACGGAGGGCAGCCGGTATTCGGCGACTATACGCGATACGGCGACTTCGGCGTCGACTTCTTCTTCGTCCTGTCCGGCTTCATCATCCTTTTTGCGCACTTCGAAGATATCGGCAAGCCTGGCCGGTGGCGCAACTATGCGTATCGGCGGTTCGTTCGCCTGTTTCCGATCTATTGGCTTTATACGGCACTGTTCGTCCTGGTGCTGGCAATTTTCGGTGGCACGGACGCAAAGATTCCCGTGAGCGTTGGCGATTGGGTCACGGCATTATCCTTGGTTCGTTTCACTGCCGGGCAGCCGCCATTGCCTGTGGCATGGACTCTGTTTTATGAACTGGCTTTTTACGCTGTTTTTTCCATTCTCATTGTCAGTCGCAGAATCGGGTTGCTGGCGCTCGGCATATTTATGGTCGTGGTGGCCTGCGCTTACCAGTTTCCGGCCGATAATTCGCAAACGCCATTTAAAGTGTACACGGCGGCGTTCAATCTGTACTTCTTGTTTGGGATGTGCGCGTATCTGCTCTACCGCCGTGGAGGAGGAGAAGGATGGATTGAACTGATTTTGGGAGTGATTCTGACGAGCGCAGGCTTGGCCGTCGTGTCGGTGCCGAGACAAATCGAATCAATGCTCCTGGTTTTGGGGTTTTCCCTGCTCTTGGCAGGCGTTACGAAGCTTGAGCGGCATGGCGTACTTAATGTTCCCTCTTTCTTGAGGGCATTGGGAGACGCTTCTTATACAATCTACTTGACGCATGTATCTATAGTAGGGCTTTTATTGAAAATAACGATGAAAGTTCAGCTCTATCAGTATATTGGGTTTGAGTTGGTTTTTTTCGTAGTCTTGGCGGGTACAGTCGCGATTGGTTATGTTGCATACTACGTTGTCGAACGGCCTTTACTTAACTGGCTTCGGCGGAGATCTCGTGTCGCGCACTCCCAAGGCGACGAGTTGAGATCAGGCGGAGCGTAAGCATCGGAAGCAACGGCCAACAGGGTGCGTATCCGTTGGCGTATTCAAAGGGAGGTATTTTTCGCAAATGCGCGAAATGCAGGGAAGTACCGTATCTCCACAGTACTTCAAACGATTTTTTGCCGGCTGTTTCGTGTTCGTCCTGTTTTGGGCGTGTGGTGTGGGTGCGTCCGAAAGCGCGCAGCCGTCCGCGCTGCCCGGTTATCGCGTCGCGATCAGCGACGAGCTGAATTTCCGTTTCCAGTACGTGCCCGAACTCAATACGGTGGTCGCCGTGCGTTCCGACGGGCGCGTGTCCTTGCCGCTTGTCGGGGAACTGTCGGTCGACGGTTTGACGCTGGCCGAGCTGACCGAGCGTGTCGAACGGCTCATGTCGGCGCACGTCCGCCGCACGCAAGTGACCGTCAACGTGCAGGGCAGTACCGCACAACGTGTTTTTGTCGGGGGCGAGGTCGTCCAGCCCGGGGTGCAGCCGCTGCTCGGGCCGCTGACGGTACTGCAAGCGGTGACGGTTGCGCATGGCGTGAAGGACACCGCCCAGCCGCGCAAGACGATCGTGCTGCGGCGCAGTCCCGGGGGGGGAGCCACCGCGATGCCCGTGGATCTGGAAGGCGTCATGAGCGGTGAGGAAATGGCGCAGGATCTGCGGCTGCAAGCCTACGACGTGGTGATCGTGCCGCGTAGCGGGGTGGCGGAGCTGGGTCTCTGGGTCGATCAGTACATCAAGCGTTTTCTGCCGTACAGCCTCGGCTTCAGCTACACGATCAACCAAGTCGGTGTCATCAGATGAGCCAGGGAAGCGTTGCCGCCACGGCCGGCGATGCCACACATGTCGCCCATGCGGACGACGGCGCGCGCCGCCCGCACTATCCCCATCGCCGTACTGCGCTGCTCGAAATTCTGACGGTTTTCTTTCGCGACGGTTGGCGTATCGCCACCGCTTTCTATTTGTGCCTGGCCGTAACGGTCGTCGTTTCCTTTCTGCCCGCGAAGAAGTACACCTCCGATGCCGCGTTGCTCCTCCGGCTGGGGCGCGAGTACCTGTACAAGGCGGAGGTCGGCGAATCGACTTCCGGGTCGCCGGTCGCTTACGACCGGGATCAGATATTGATGGCCGAGACGAAGATCCTGACCAGCCGGGAAATCAAGCTGGCCGTGATCGAAAAGATGGGGGTGGCGCACATCTACCCGAAGCTCGTGGCGGCCGATCCCGAAATCCGGCGCAACGCCGCGATGTTGGCTCTGGAAAGCGCGCTCGAAGCGGAGTTGCTCAAAGGTTCCAACCTGATGCAGATCAGATTCACGCATACCAACCCCGAGATCGCCGCCAAGGTGCTGGCCCAGGTGATCGACGCCTATCTGCAACGGCGTAGCGTCATCTTTGCGTCTTCCGCCTACGGCACGGCAGAGGCCGACTTTGTGGCACGGACGATCCGGCTGAATACGGTCGAGGCCAAGCTGGCCGCGATGAAAAGCGCGCGCGGCATCCGCGTTTTTGCCGAGGAGCAGAGCCTGCTGCTCTCGCAGCGCAACACCCTGGAGTTGCGCCAGGCCGAAACGGCGCTTTCCCTGGCGCAGGCCAGCGAGCGCGTCGCCTCGTTGTCCAAGAGCATGGTCGGTGTGGCGGGCGACGTGCAGCTGTTCAGCGAGACGCAGCGTAGCGAGGCGATCGAAAACGCGCGCCGCCTGCTTCTTGACCTGTCGCTCAAGGAACGCGACCTGAGTACCAAATTCGTCGACAGCAACCCGCTGGTGCAGGACATTCGCGCCGACATCAAGCGGACGAACGAGTACATCCGCGAACTGGAATCGAAGCCGCCACGTGTCGTGCGCACCGGGCGCAGCCCGGCACGCGACGTTGTCGAATCCGACCTGTTGCGCGCGATGGCCGACAAACAGCAGGCGCGCGCCGCCAGCCTGGCGCTCGCCGCGCAGCGTGCCGCCATCGAGGAGCGTCTGGCGATCTTCGCGGCGGCCGATAGCGAGCTGCCCGCCCTCGAACGCGAGCGGCGTTTTGCCGAAGTCAACTACGATGCCGCAGCCAAACGTCTGCGCGACGAGCAGGCTCTGGAAGACCTGGACCGCAAGCGCCTGACCAATGTCAGCATCGTGCAGGCTCCGGTGCGCCCTTTGCATGCCAGATCGCTGCAGCCCATCATCCTGGTGGTCGGAACCTTCTTGAGTATCTGTGCGGCGCTCCTCACCGCCTTTCTCAGCGCCTTGTTCCGCGATACTTTTCTGACCCCGGCCCAGGTCGAGCGGCGCCTGGGGTTGCCCATGCTGGCGGCGGTGCCGAAGGGTATCTCCTGACGTGGACGCCGAACGCGGAGCCGCACCTCGCGCGTGGCCTCTCGCGCCGAGGAACGCGATTCCCGGTTAATACCGCTGGTTGAGACATGGTTGGACAAGGTACTGCCGTGCTGCCGAAACCCCGTCTTGAATCCCGTCATTCCGGGCTTGACCCGGAATCCAGTGATTCCTCTCGGGATTCCCGTTTTCACGGGAACGACGAGTTTCAAAGTGGTTTGATGAAGACACCTGGAGGACTGGAACCATGCATCCCACCGTTACTTTTTTGGCAAGGCTGGCGATTTCGTGCGCCGCGTTGACGCCTGGCGCCCGGGCGACGGCCGTTCCGATGCACGAACCCCCCTTGCTCTCCTCCGTTCCGGCCGGCCCCGAAGGGGATTTGATCCGTCTTGGTCACAAACTGGTTACCGATTCGGCTGAAGCTTCACCGGAATTTGCCCAAAACGGCCTGAAGTGCTCTAGCTGCCACCTGGACGAAGGACGCCAACCTTGGTCGGCGCCGTTATGGGCGGCCTGGGCGGCGCGGGCGACAGAAGGTAGTTTCCCGGAAGTCGTAGACGCCTGCTATACGTCCGCCATGGGCGCCAAGAAGGGGCCGGGGCCGACATCACGGGAGACGGTGGCCATTTCGGCGTACTCCAGGTTTTTGGCCGGTGGGCTTAAGGAAGGCGTCTCGCACGAAGGCAGACGTCTAAAGATGATCCCGGGCATTAAAGAAGGCACTTTCGATTCGCCTAGAGCAGACGAGAAACGCGGTGAGGCTGTTTTTGTCAAAGAGTGTGTGGCATGCCACGGCGCCGACGGCGCCGGCAATGATGCGGCTCCGCCGCTATGGGGGTCACGTTCCTATACCAGCTCGTCGACGATGGTGATGATCTGCTGCTCGTCGGCCTTCATCAAGTCCTTCATGCCGAAGGGCAAAGCCGACCTCTCCGATCAGGACGCTCTGGATGTTGCGGCGTATGTTGCGTCTCAACCCAGGCCGGCGAAAGGCGGTGACGCAAAAGGTGACCAAGACATCGCCGCGATGGTGAAATACTATACGAGACTAGCGAAGAAGTTCATCAAACAACAGCTTTATAGCGTACAGAAAAACTATCCTAGCCTGTTTCAAGTATTGGTGAACTTTTTCGGCGTTTCCCCGTTTTGAGTGCGAACGGTATGTGCAACCATCCCGGCGACGTTTCTGTCACGCCGAATCTTCGTCTCCGATACTGACACGGAATCATGCGATCGGACACCGGAAGCGAACCGTTGCCGCGAACGGCGGCATGGGTGATATTGGCTCTTGGCATCAGCCTTTACCTGCTCATGTCGGCAGAGACGCTTGTTGCCCTCGGCTTCCCGTATACGGCGACAGAAGGATCGCCGCTCGCCAAGTTTCATCCGGGCACCTATTGCCTGTTGCTCGCCTGGCTCGTGGCCATCGCCAGTCATGGCAACCCCGTGGGCGTGCTCGGCGGCCAGGTTGCACGCCATCCTCTGCTTGCCGGCTATTTCTTCTGCATGATTCTGGTCTTTGTCTGGGTGCTTTATCGTCACGGCGTGTCGGGGATCGCTTCCATCATCGAGAGTCTGTGGACGCCCGCCATCGCCCTCTTCGTACTGTATCTGCTGGACTTGCGCAGGCATCGCCAAATCGTGCAGATCGTCGTCGCGCTACTCGCCTGCAACGCGCTGGTGGCAATCGGTGAGTTCCTGACGGGGGCACGGTTGGCGCCGCAGTCGGAAGAAGGCGTGTTCGCCCAAGAGTACTTTCGCTCCTCCGCGCTCCTGGGTCACCCGCTGAACGGCGCACAGGTCGTCGTGAGCCTGCTTCCGGCGGTAACGCTGTTGCCGTGGTCGCTGCTCGTCCGCCTGACGACCGGCGTGCTGCTCGTTTTTTCGCTTTTCGCCTTCGGCGGGCGCGCCAGCCTGTCGATGGGCTTTATCTTTTACGGCGGCTACGCGCTATACAGGCTGTTCCGGGCGGTCGTGCGCGGCCGTTTCAGCTACCTGCAACTGACGGGAGGCAGTCTTGCGCTGATGCTGGGAATCACGGCGGTGGCCGGCGTCGTTGCGGTGACCGGCATCGGCGAGCGTTTCTTCCAAAACCTTCAATGGGATGATAGTGCCTCGGTACGCGGGCGCGTATGGGAGGTTTTCGCCCATCTCTCGCCCACCGACCTCTGGACGGGCGTCGCCCCGGCCGAAATCGATCGCATCTCGCTGCGTATCGGCCTTGACCCCAAGTTCGAGGCCGTCGAGAACTTCTGGATCTACCTGTTCATGCAGTTTGGCGTAGTCGGCTACTTTCCCTTTATCGTCGGCCTCGCGCTCCTCGTGGCGCTGCTATGGCGGGCGGCGACGCCGTCGATGCGCGTTGCCGTCCTCGTCTATTTCCTCGTGGCTTCCGGCGCAAACACCCTCGCTTCCAAAACGATGTCGCTGATGATGCTCGCGGTCGTCGTGGTTGCCGGCGAGGCGTTTCGCGGCCCGCGCCCGGCGGCGGGGGGTAGCGGGTACGGCGCGCGTGGAGCCGTCGCGGGGCGAAGGCCCGGGTAAGCCCGGCAGGGGTTGTTGCGTCCTGGCGGGTGCGGTGCTTGCCGTATGTCGCGGAGTTGGGCACACTCTCGCCGGGTTGCCAAAGACGCAATCGCTCCAATAATTCAGCGGACAAATTCACCGGATGATCGAGCAGAGACGATGAGCGCCCTTCTGGACATGCGTCCGATCGAAGATCTGGTGACCCGGATCGACACCCAGTTGAGCGGGCCGGGAGGGCGGATCGTCGGCTTTATCGCGAGCGGTAGCGGCGAGGGGACAACGACGATCGCGCAAGCCTACGCCAATGCTGTCGTTTCCCATCTGCGCCGCCGCGTGCTGCTGCTTTGTGCCATCGACGAAGACGCCTCCGATCCGGGTGTGCTGCCGGCGCTGGCGGCCGGCGGCTCGCTCGACGGATGTTTGCGCCCCATGCCGGGCGGCGGTTTTAGCGGCTCGCTCGGCGGGTGCAATATCGGCGTCCTCTGGGAGCTGCAAGCCCGGGCCGATTTGTGGCAGGAGCTGCGCAACCGTTTTGACGACGTGGTTCTCGATCTGCCGGCAACATCGCTCTCGCTGATCGGCCTGAAGAGCGCCGCCCAATGCGACGGCGTGGTGGTGGTGCTGGAGGCCGAGAAAACGCGCGCGCCGGTCGTCGAGAACCTGATCGCCAGCTTGCGCGCCGTGCGTGCCCCGCTGCTGGGCACGGTGCTCAACAAGCGGCGCTACTACCTGCCGCAGCGCGTCTATCGCTGGCTCTGATGTTTCAATCCGCGCCCGGACTAGCCGGGCGAAACAACGCGGAAGAGGTTACGCCTCCCCCGCGTTCGATTACCCCCCTGAGGGGGAGGTTTCCAACCGGAGTTTGTTTTCGATGAAAGACCGTCTCGGCGTTGGCTCTGACGCTGGCACCCTGCGGCTTTGCGTGGTGCTGCAGGAAGGCGAGATTCCGCGGTGGGCCGGCGAAGCGCTGCTCGCGCTCGACCGCTGCGCGGCCGTTGCCGTGCAGCTAAAGCGTTCGATGGCACGCCCGGCGCCTCCCCCCTTGTCGCCGTTTGCGCGCCGGTGGCGCGCGCGCATCCCGCTGTTGTCCGCCTGGTCTGGCGTAACAGACGGGGAGCCGTGCCTGGCCAGGTGGGAGGCTGCCTCCGGCGAGGGGTGTGACGCGCAGCTGTTTTTCGATGCCGCGCCATCGCCGGAGACGGTCGCCAACGCGGGCGCCAGCCCCCGCATCTGGGTGCTCGTGGATGGCATGAACCGGGTTTTGAGCCCGCAGTTCCCGGTGATCGACCCGGTCTGTCGCGGCGCCGGCATGCACCTGAAACTGTTGCAGTACCAGCCGGCGTCTTTGTCCTGGACCGCGGTTCGCAGCCTGCATCGCGCCTCTTGCACACGCTACAGCGAGGCGTTGCGGCAGCTGCCGGATACGGTGCTGAGGCTGGTGCAGCAGGCTGCGGTCGACTGGGCTTTGCGGCAAGCGCGGACGCAGTTTGGCCGGGCAGAGGAAGAATTGTTGGCCGGCCACCCCGCCCCGCTTCCGCCAGCCGTTTTGTCGGCGTGGGGGCTCGGCTTGCTGGGCGGCTTGCGTTGTTGCCTGGCCCGCTGGCAGGAGAGCCTGGTCAGCGAATACTGGCGTATCGGCGTGCTCGACATGCCCATCGGTCAGGTCGTGCAGATGGCGCAGCTGCCACCGGTACGCTGGCTGACGCCGCGGCGGATGTCCGGTTACTGGGCCGACCCCTTCGGCTTGCCGGGAGACGCGCAGCGCCTGGCCTGCGAGTTTGTCGACGAACGCAGCGGCAAGGGGCACATCGAGGTTCTGCGCGTCGATAGTGGGCTCGGGGTGGCCGAACGGGTTCGGCTGGACATTGGGGGCGGGCAACACACATCGTTCCCCAACGTTTTTGAACTCGGCGGGCGGCGGCTTGGCGTGGCCGAAACGGGGGCTCGCCGCGAATGCGTGCTGTACGAGGTCGACGCGCAAGGGATCTGGCGGCAGTTGTTCCCGCTGTTGCGCGATATCGCCGCCGCCGATCCGGCGCTGTTTGCCTGGGAAGGACGTTTGTGGCTGGCGTTCACGGATGTCGATCTGGGCGTGCAGGACAATCTGTGCCTTTATCATGCGGAGACATTGGAAGGCCCGTGGCGGCCGCACGCCAACAATCCGGTCAAGGTCGACGTGACCTGTGCCCGCATGGCCGGCGCCCCGTTCTGGCACGGCGGGGCGCTCTATCGCCCGGCCCAGGACTGTCTGCGGACTTACGGGGCGGCGGTCGTCGTGCACCGTATCTGGCAGCTCACGCCGGAAACCTTTGTCGAAGTGCCGGTGCGCCGCCTGTCGCCGGATGCCGCGGGGCCTTGTCCGCACGGCTTGCATACGCTGAGCGCGTGGGGCGAGCGCACGCTGGTCGACGGCAAGCGGCACGGCCTCAACCCGGTCGTTCTCGCGCGCAAGATCCGCCAGCGGCTGGCGCGTTTCCTGGCGGGCGGTTCGGCCGCGCCATCCGGTTTGCGGGGAGAGAGGGAAGGACTGGAAGGAGGGGCGCGCCGCGTTCTTGTTTATCTGCCCGGCCTGCGCGTGGGCGGCGGGGAGATTTCGATGCTGCGGCTGGCCGGTGGGCTGGTTGCGGAGGGGTTTTGCGTCGACCTCGTCGTGCAAACCTTGTCCGCGCAGGAGCTGCCGCTGCCACCCGGCGTTTCCGTCGTGAATCTGGATCGCGGCGGCACCCTCGCATCCTTGCCGGCGCTGGTGCGCCTTCTGCGCGAACGTCGGCCGCGCTGGCTGCTCAGCGCGTTTCCGCACACCAACATCGCCGCCGTGGCGGCGCGGCTGCTGTCGGGCGCAGATACGCTGTGCGTGCTGACCGAACATGCGCCGCTATCGCACCAGATCCCGCAGCAGGCAAGCTGGCGTTTTCGCGTGCTGCCGCCGCTGATCCGCTGGGCCTACCGCCGCGCGCAAGCGGTGGTGGCCGTATCGTCGGGCGTGCGCGACGACTTGCGGCGCATGCTCGGGAACGGCGTCGACCCGCTGGTCATCCACAATCCGGTGCTGGCCGACGACTTCGCGGACGACATGGCCTTGCCGCCCGACGAGCCTTGGCTGATCGACGAAAGCGTGCGGGTGGTGCTCGGCGTCTGCCGCTTGTCCGCCGAGAAGGATCTGCCCACCTTGATACGGGCTTTCGCCGAGGTTTACCGCGAACGCCCGGCCACGCGCCTGGTGCTCGCCGGCGAGGGGCCGGATCGCGCGCGCCTCGAGTCTCTGGTGGCCGAACTGGGTCTCGCAGAAGTCGTGCGCTTGCCCGGACGCATCGCGACACCGCTCTCCTGGATGCGTCGGGCCGCCGTTTTCGTGCTCGCCTCGCGCTACGAAGGGTTCGGCAACGTGCTGGTCGAGGCCATGGCTTGCGGCACGCCGGTGGTCAGCACCGATTGTCCGGTGGGGCCGCATGAAATATTGGACGGCGGGCGCTTGGGCACGCTGGTTCCGGTGGGCGACGCGAGCGCGATGGCGCGCGCCATCGCCGGGGCGCTGGTGCGGGGTGTGCCCTTGCCGGGTGCGCGTGAAGCCGCTTTGCGTTACACGCAGGCCGGCGCCTGCGCGAGCTACCGGCAGTTGCTCGAACGTTTGGCGCGCGCGCCATGTTGATCGGCCACACGCTCAAGTACTTGCCGGCGCAACTGTTGTCGCCGGCCGCGCAGCTGGTCTCGATGGTGCTGTGGACCCATTGGCTGGCGCCGGCGGAAATGGGCTTGTTTACGCTCGTGACGGTCACGCAGGAGATGACGTTTATTGCTTGCCTGGGCTGGTTTTCGGTTTATACGCTACGCTACTTGCCCTCCGGCGAGGATTTTGCCGGGCGGCGGCGATACCTGGATACCGAGAACGTGATCGTCCTCGCCAGCGTGGGTGGCGCGCTTCTCTCGGCCTTGGTGACCACGGCGGTTCTGTATCCCGGTAACGACCTGTGGCCGACCGCGCCGGGCGTCGCCCTGTTTTTCGTCACGCGCGCCTTCAATATGCATTACGCCGAGCGCGCGCGCGCGCAGTCGGCGTTTCTCGCCTATACCCTGTTGCAGACGGCCGGACCGGTGGGGGGGCTGGGGCTAGGCTTGCTCGCTTTCCAATACTTCGACGCCTCGGCGCTGGTTCTGCTGGCGGCCTATAGCGTGGCGCAAGCCCTGGGATCGCTGTTCGCGTTGCCGATGCTCGGCATGCGATGGCGCTTGTCGGCGCCCGACCGGGTACTCCTGAAGGCGGCGTTGGCGTTCGGCGCACCGATGCTCGGCCTGCATGCGCTCGCGTGGGTGGCCGAAAACTACATCCGCTACCTGGTCCAGTGGGGCGCGGGCGCGGCGGCGCTCGGTTTGATGATTGTCGGGTGGTCTTTGGGCCGGCGCTGCGCCGCGGTGGCCAGCATGCTGGTGGCGACCGCAGCGTTTCCGCTCGCCTCGCGCCTGTTCAACGAGGGGCGGCGGGATGAGGCGATGGCGCAGCTCAGCGTCAACGCGGCTCTGCTGCTCGCCGTGCTGGCGCCGGTGACGGTGGCGGTCGAACTGCTCGGCCCGACGCTGGTGGCGCTGGTCGTCGCCCCCGAATACCGGGAAACCACGACGTCTATCCTCGGCCTGTCGATGTTGGGAGGCATGCTGCGCAACCTGCACCTGCACGTCACCGATCAAGTGATGGTGCTCGAACTGCGGCTGAAACAGGTGGGGTTTGTCGGCGCTGCCGAGATTGTCGCCAGCGTCGTCGCTTCGCTGTTCGGCCTGACCTTTTTTGGCCTGCACGGGGCGGTGATCGGCCAAGCGCTCGGCTCGCTGCTGACGCTCGGGTTGAGCCTGTATTGGGTTCGCGTGCGGCACGGTTTTATTTGGCCGTGGTGGGATACCGCCCGCATTTTGCTGGCAACCGCCGCGATGGCCGCCGCCATCGTTTGGGCGGGGGGCGAGCCGACGCTACGCGGCCTGCTGATCGACACCGCCGCCGGTATCGTCAGCTACGCACTGGCGCTGGCGTTTCTGTTTCTTCGCGAGCTGCGGCAGCTTCTTCCGGCGCGCGCGTAAGGCCGTTTTTCAGGCGGCGCCAAAGTGCCACGAGCCACGCCTGGCGCTTTAGCGCGCGGCGCAGACGCCACGCCCAGTTGATCGGCAGCCCGCGCCACGACAAGGCTTCACAGGCGTCGTAGAGCGGAATATGGCTGACCCGGAACATCCGCTTGTGCCGGTAGTCGCCGATTCCGAAGTCGAACCAGCGCAGCCCCTGCCCGAAAAAATGGCGCGCGGTTCTCTCGTTGAGCAGCCGGCCGGGCGAGCTGGCGCGCCATTGGTCGCCCCCCATCGTCTGCCGCAACGCGATGTACCGGTTCCGGCTGGCGAGGCCGAACTGCGCGGCGACCAGGTGCTCGCCATCGCGCAGGACGGTGAGCATCACGCTGCCGTCGGCAAGACCTTCCGTCAGCGCATGCCGGTAGAGCGCGCTATATTCGGGTTGGTCGAGGCGGTAGTGCGGTTGCCGCTGGCGCATCCGGCCGGCCTGCTGTTTCTCCATCTCGGCGTAAGTCTCGAGCGCTTCTGCGAGGTCGGTCACGCGCGCGAAACGGGCCGCCTCGCTCCGCGTAAAAGTGCGCCAGACACGTTCCAGTTTGCGCCGCTTCTCTTTGCCGAGCGACTTGAGCCATTCGTCCCAGGTATCCGCGACATGGAACTCGTTGCCGGTCATTTCGCATCTCTGCGCGCGCAGCGCGAGCATCAGGGGATTGATGCGGTGCGGGCATTCGGCCAGAGCCCCGCCGAGCATCTTGTCGATGCGCAGCACGTCTCGTCCGCGCAACGCCAGACGGATCGCTTGCCACAGCCTTTGCGCGCTGGCGGCGGCCGCACCGGTATCGTCGGGCGAACCGCCCGCCCAGCCGGAAGCGACCAGCGGCGACACGTAATCGACGACACCCGCGTCGGCGAACTCGACGAGCGACAGCCCGCAGCTCCGTCTTTGCACCAGCGGCAACAACATCACGTCCGCGCCGGTATCGGCCCGCTTGACGCCGACCAGCAAAGGCGTGCGCCCCGGTGCGTTGCCGAGCGTGGCATACCAGGCGCGCATCCAGGCCAGGCTGTGAAATGGCGACGAGTGCTCGTCGAGCAGCGCCGCCCAGCGACCCAAAAAAGGCTCGACGGTGGAGCCGGCATCGGCGATGTATTCCGGCTCCGGCGTGTCGGGTATTTTGTTCATCACGCGGATAGCTCCCTGTGGTCGGTCAACTTGATATGACGGTACAGCCCGTCATTCCCGCGCGTGCGGGAATCCGGTGGTGCACCACCGGATTCCGGGTCAAGCCCGGAATGACGAAATTTCACCCTCTGTATGTTTCATAGTGACTGACTACTAGTTCACGGTTGTCTCGCGCTTGATCAGCCAGCGGCTGTCGGCGGGCACAAGCAGCATGCGTTTGCGCGCACGGTCGCTCGGGCCGTCGCTGCGATAGCGCTGCTCGAAGGTGGCGACGATCGCTTCGCCGTCGCGCTCGAGGCGGAGATCGGCCAGTTCAACCGAGATGTTTTTTCGTGCGAGGATGCGCGTTCGTCGTTGCTCGATCCAATCCTGGCGCGCCAGCTTGGCGTGCTCTCCCGGGTAGTCGGCCGTGTAGGCCGCGATATAGGCGTCGGCGTCGCGCCGGCTCCACGCCAGAGCCCAGGCCTGCACGGCCTGGCGGGCGGCCGCGAGCGCGTCGTCGCCGGCCGGTTGTGACGTTGTCGTCGGCGGGGTTTCGGCCTTCGCGCCGGCGGCCGCGCGCGCCGGCGCCACCTGCAGCGTTCCGGCCGGCGATGGGGCGATTTCCTGCGGGCCATTTTGGGGAATGACGCGGTATTCGGCCAGCGACAGCGAAAGACGGTTGCTGACGACGACGAGCAGATCCAGCGGCCGCACGTTTTGCGGGAGGTTGTCGATGCGCAGAACCTGGCGGTTGCCGGCCGTTTGCAGGTTCAGCCGCGCGTTTGCCAGACCGGCGTGATAGGTGAGGCCGGCGACCCCGTAAGCTTCGCGCGATGCGATACTGGCGCGTAGCGCCGCCGCATCGCCCCGGGCGCTGTCGCGAAGCTCGATCTCGGCAAAGGCCGCCTGGCCGGCGGCCGCTTTCCAGTGCAGGATGCCAAGATCGACGCCCCAGGCCGCCGCCGGCCCGAGCAACAAGACGAACAACGCGATACGGCGCAGCATCGGCAGCGGGGAGGGGGGGGGAGTCCGCGATCTGCTCATGGGGGGCATTATCGCATTGTCACGGCGCTTGTCCACCGGACGGCACGATTTCGGGCAACCGGATATCGGGCGGAACGATGGATGTCGCGAGTTCTTGCGAAGGAGCTACCTACGGGTCTCCTACGCCTTTGGCCGTTTCACAATCCGCCCGTGAAAGCGGACAATCCGGCGCATTATCCGCCTGAATTCCCTGTCGGAGGGTATAGTCGGACAGCGGTTGCGCGCGATCATGTTCGACCAACCGTTGGGCCAGTTTTCTGGAGACGATACGAAGTGCTGAAACAACGCGGACACCACAAGATAGAAATGGGTTCGGAGCGCGCGTTCGGCTTCGTCTTCGCGGCGTTCTTTCTGCTCTGGGGGGGCTACTCGCTCTTCTCGGGCGGCGGGTATCACTGGTGGAGCTTGGGCATCGCGATCGCTTTCGCCGCGCTGGCGCTGTTTTATCCTGTCGCGCTCAGACCCTTGAACCGCGCCTGGTTTTTGTTCGGCCTGTTGCTCGGACAAGTCGTGGCGCCGCTGGTGATAACCCTCGTCTACGTGTTGGCGGTCGCGCCAACCGGAATTCTCATGCGCCGGCTCGGCAAAGACCCGCTGCATCTGAAACATCCACCGTCCACCTCGGCGACTTTCTGGCACGACCGGAGCGGTGCCGACAGGAAGATGGGCAGCATGAAGAACCAGTTCTGAAGGAGCCGCAATGATGTCGTTTCTCGCCGAGTTCTGGCAGTTTCTCAAGGCCAGGAAGAAGTACTGGCTGTTCCCGATCCTCGTCGTCCTCGCGTTGCTGGGCGGGCTGATCGTGTTGTCGCAGGGATCGGCGGTGGCGCCGTTCATCTATACCCTGTTCTGATTGCTCTTGCGCGATGACGACCGTTCTCGGCCTGTCGGCCTATTATCACGATAGCGCCGCCGCGCTGGTGCGCGATGGGGGCATCGTCGCCGCCGCGCAGGAGGAGCGTTTCACGCGCAAGAAGCACGATGCCGGCTATCCGCGACGGGCCGTCGATTACTGCTTGGCCGAAGCCGGCATCGGTATCGGCGAAGTCGACCATATCGTCTTCTACGAAAAACCCTTCCTCAAGTTCGAGCGTCTGCTGGAGACCTACACCGCCGTCGCGCCCAGGGGGCTGGCCTCGTTTCGCGCGGCGATGCCCTTGTGGTTGCGCGAAAAGCTGTTCATGAAGGACATGCTGGTCGGCGAGTTCAAGCGCCACGACGCGGCGTTTCGCGACAACGGGCGGCTCAAGTTTTCCGAGCATCATTACTCGCATGCGGCCAGCGCCTTCTTCCCGTCGCCTTTCGAGGAAGCGCTCGTGCTCACCCTCGACGGGGTCGGCGAATGGGCGACCAGCAGCGTCGCGGTCGGGCGCGGGCGCGAGCTGGAGATCGTGCGCGAAATGCAGTTCCCGCATTCGCTCGGCCTGCTGTATTCGGCGTTCACCTACTACACGGGTTTTCGCGTCAATTCCGGCGAATACAAGCTGATGGGTCTGGCGCCTTACGGCCAGCCCAGATACCGGGACCTGATTCTCGACAAGCTCCTGGTTTTGGCCGACGACGGCAGTTTTTGGCTGGATCAGTCGTATTTCAACTATTGCACCGGGCTGACCATGACCAACGAGCGCTTCGCCGCGCTGTTCGGCGAGCCGGTGCGCCAACCCGACAAAGCCCCCCTCACCCCGTTCCATATGGATGTCGCGGCCTCCATACAGGCGGTGACGGAAGAAATCGTGTTGCGGCTGACGCGCAGCCTGGCGAGGGAATTTGGTCTTCCCAATCTGTGCTTGGCGGGGGGCGTCGCGCTCAACTGTGTCGCCAACGGCAAGATCCTGCGCGATGGGGCGTTCGAGAATTTATGGGTGCAGCCGGCGGCGGGCGATGCCGGCGGCGCGCTGGGCGCGGCGCTCGGTTTGTGGCACCGCGAGCTGGCGCAGCCGCGCAAAATCGTCGCCGGCCAAGACAGTATGCGGGGCGCCTACCTCGGCCCGTCCTTCACCGACGCGGAAATCGCGCGACGTTTGACCGCGCTGGGCGCCGTCTTCCGGCTTTTGCCGGAAGACGAAACCATCGACCTGACGGCGCGCGCGCTGGCCGACCAGAAAGCCGTCGGCTGGTTCTCGGGGCGCATGGAGTTCGGGCCGCGCGCCCTGGGCGGCCGCTCGATTCTCGGCGATGCACGCTCGCCCGGCATGCAGAGGACGCTCAACCTCAAGGTCAAATACCGCGAGAGCTTTCGCCCCTTCGCGCCTTCGGTGTTGCGCGAGCATCTCGCCGAGTGGTTCGATCTCGATGTCGATAGCCCCTACATGCTGCTCGTCGCCGATGTCGCGCGCGCGCACCGGCGCGAGATGACGGCGGAAGAACAGTCGCTGTTCGGCATCGACCGGCTCAACGTTGTCCGATCCTCGATCCCGGCGGTGACGCATGTGGATTATTCGGCGCGCATCCAGAGCGTGCATCGCGAGACCAACCCGCGTTATCACGCCCTGATCGGCCGATTTTACGAACTCACGGGTTGCCCGGTGATCGTCAACACCAGTTTCAACGTGCGCGGCGAACCGATTGTCGGCAGCCCGGAAGACGCTTTCCGCTGCTTCATGGGCACCGGGCTCGACATGCTGGTAATCGGCAACGCGGTTCTCGTCAAGGACGAACAGGACAAAGCCCTGAAAGAGAACTACGAATGCAAGTACGCGCCGGATTGATCCCGATGAAGCAATACGTGCTGATCGCCGTCGCCACCGTATTCTTCGTCAATATGGGGTTGCTCGTGGTCGCCGATGTTCGCGATGCGCTGCGGCCAGGCCACATCACGCTCGCCGATGGGCCGAACATGACCGGCGAAATCAACGCCTCGCTCAAGGAAATGCGCGGCAACGGCACGTTTGCCTACGAAGCGTTCATTGGCTGGCAGGCTTGGGAACAGCGGGGCGAATACATCAACATCTCTGCCGACGGCGTTCGGCGCACCACCGGGCAGCCCGCGAATTTCGACGAACAGGTGCTGCTGTTCGGGGGGTCGACGATGTGGGGATGGGGCGTCGGCGACGGCAACACCATTCCCTCGCACCTGCAACGCTTATTGCCGGAGCGGCAGGTGGTCAATCTCGGGGAGATTTCCTACAACGGCACGCAGGAACTCAACCGCTTGCTGCTGCATCTGACCAAACATCCCGAAACGCGCGGCAGCGTCGTATTTTTCGATGGCGTCAACGAGATGCTCTCCTCTTGCGACGGGGTGAACGGCGCCTACGGTCACGCCATGGCCGACGAGTTGAAGAAGGCTATCGCCATCAAACGGCGCGGCCGGCTGGCGGGGCTGCTCGACGACCTGTTTCTCGCCCAGACGCGCAAGCTGGCCGACAAGATCAAGGGGAGACTCGATCCGCCCCGCGTTTTGGAGTCCGCTTCGCAGCCTGTTTCGCGCTGCGCCACAGACGAGGTGTTTGCCGATCAGGTGGCGCGCCGGCTGGTGACGAGCTGGGAAGCGGCAGCCGCTTTTGCCGGCGCGCGCGGCCTTAAGTTCCGGGCC
Organism: Betaproteobacteria bacterium; assembly: GCA_016208425.1. Classification (GTDB taxonomy): domain Bacteria; phylum Pseudomonadota; class Gammaproteobacteria; order Burkholderiales; family Rhodocyclaceae; genus JACQYA01. The sequence continues at coordinate 2,414 of JACQYA010000154.1, read as the reverse complement.
GTACTGCAACCGACGCCCTACACCGATTCCGCCGTTGAACCGCGCCTCGTTCGCGACGAGTGGCGCGACGGCATCCGCGCCATCTACCCAAGAATCCTGGATCTGGCGAAAGACAAGCCGTGGTTTGTCGACGGGCGCGACTGGTTCCAGGGCCGCGATCCTTATGTCGATGAATGCTGCCACATCAACGGCGCCGACAACGCCGTGCTCGCCGACAAGCTGGCTACTGAGGTCGGTCGTCACTAATGGAGCCCGACGGTTCGATGGGGCATCTGTTGCCGAATTCACGATCACGAATGCGGCAGAACGCAACAACTTGCGGGCGCCGATTTGGCGTCGTAGGTCAGGAGGTTCGTTACGGTAGCTTGCCTGCGGCGATCATGCGGTTGAAGAGGATGTTGGGGGATATCCAGGTGACGAGGTCGTCGAACGCAGGGGTTGGCGTCTTGCTGACGAATTGAACGTCGGAATTAGAGTTCTCTAGTTCGTCTGCATCGATGCTTGCGCCTACCTGATTACCTCCGGGAAGGTAAGCGCCGAAGCCGTTATGTCCGTGTGAAATGATTGCGGCCGGAACATCGCTTGCAAGGGACGTGCCTCCACTCGCAACACGTATCACGATGTCACCGCTCGAAGCCAAGGTAAATGTTGGAGCGTTTTTGGCAAAGGACGCGGCGACACGGTATGTCAGGCGCTGTCCCCACGCATCGGTTTCCGCTAGACCCAAGGTAGCCCATGGCAGAACGCCTTGGAGACTGACCGGACATCCCGTGGAATCTGGTGTGTACTCAACGCCGGCACCAGTAGCGCCGCTCGCAATAGCAGGGTTGGCCGGGCAAGGGAGCCGGCCGTGGGTTGCAGCAAAACCGATCAAAGCATTCTTGGCTTCATCCAATACCCTTTGCGTTTCCTTAGTCCTCTGCTGATCGACCTGCGAGCTTATCGTGCTCATCATCCCGCCCAGCAACAGGGCGACGACAAACAGAACCACCGCCAGCTCGACCAGGGTGAAGCCGTGCGGATCGGGATTGGGAGGCTTTAGGGCGATTTTCATCTTCATTTACTCAATCGCTACGCAGTGAGAGGTTCTTGAGGGTAACGCTCTGGATCGTGCTGGTAGCCGAGCGAAAACCACCGGTAAAGCCGAAATATATCGAATTCATCGATGCCGTGTATGCGGCGAGATCGACGCAACGCTGGATGGTCGGCGTTTGCGTCGTGCGGTTCAGGTCGGCGACGACATCGTTGCAGTCGGTGCAATCGGCCCAGGCGGTGAGTCGGGCGTAGGTGGTGGGCGTGACGTGGTTCGCGGGGTTGCAAGTCGAGCACGTCGAGTTGCAGCCGGTATGGATCTCGATGCGCTGGTTGTGGGCGGACGGCGAGGGGTTGTTGTCTGTCGCATCGCCTTCCTCGAATTTGTTGGCCGGGCTGTGGCGGCAGCCGCTGGCGGTGCCGTTGCAGGCGGTGCTGAGCGTGCCGGAGGTGCCGTGATCGAGGCTGCCGTTGAACATAATGGCGGTATGGTTTTCGGCCGGATCGCTGCGGCTGGAATCCTTGTGTACATCGGTCTCGAAAATAAAGGACATGCTTCCCCAGGTATCGGCAGTGCCCAAGGCGCCCATGTTTGTTTCGGTGCCGCAGGTGGCTGGCGCACCCATGTCGCCACGCACCATCTGGAAGGTGAAGCCATTGCCGCGGTCGCTCCCGCTGTGCGTGAGGGCATAACCATCGGCGCGGGAGAACTGGAATTCGTAGTAAGCGCGCAGGGTTCTCCCCGCTAGCGGGATGATCTGCGGCAGCCAGAAGCAGCCCCCGGCGGAACCCGAAGCGTCGGCGATAGTGACGGTGGGAACGGAGGGAACCGATATATTGGTCGTCACAGCAACACCGGCCTGGACAAAGCTTGCGAAATCGGCGGCGAAAGAGGCTTGCGCGGCATAGCCCCGGATACAGCGGACGATGTCGTTTGAGGACGTCGCGTTGTCGAAGGCTGTCGCACCAGTATAGCTGCCGCCCGCAGGGAAGGCCGTGTTGGGCGTTTCGAGATAGTTGCCGACCACGAGTTTGTCGGCCGTACTGGCCCTGCTTTGGCCCGGCGTTCGTTCGCCGCTGAAAAACAGCAGCGCCTGGCAAACCGTGGGGCTGCCGTTGACGGTGAAGCTACCTGTGGGGCCGCCGGCGTAAAGGAGGTTGTTCCGCCAGTTGCCGAGTACCTTGGCCTTTTGGGTTGGGTAAGCCGGGGTGGCGGCGAGGAAGCCGGATACGATGTTGTCTGTACCTTTGTTGCCGCCAGATGCGAGGGGAAGGCTTGCCGTGGCGAGATTGTTCGAGAAACTGACGATGTCCCCCAACAATGTGTCGACATCCGTCTTGAAATCGCTGCGCTTTTTGATGCGGTCAAATATTTCCTTGCC
>JACQYA010000153.1 GCA_016208425.1 Betaproteobacteria bacterium | reverse complement strand
GTGACAGAAGCCCGATATGCCCTATTGGCAACGGTGTAGCGCACATTAGCCTGGTCGGAGGAAAAAACCTTACAATCCGCTCTATTCCTCACCTTTCCCAATATGGCTTCAGAGCATCATCAGGTTGCGCTACTTGAGCCTTGTGGTTTATCTGGCCAGCCACAATCGGCCTGTGCACGAAGTATTGTTCCCGGCACTGCGGGATATCGGTCAGGACTACGAGCGCACCTTCAAGGGAATGACCGCTGACACGGTAGCTCTGGATGAGCTGCTGGCCACCCGGGCTCGCCTCGTTGAAGACTTGCCGCGCGCCCTCAATGCCGACGAGCGCGCATTCCTTCTGTCTCTGGTCAGCAATGCGCCGCGATGGGATTTGCTGGACATCGGTCATCTCCAGAACCTTCCCGGAATCCGCTGGAAGCTTCGGAACTTGGAACAGCTTGCGGAGCGCAGTCCGGCCAAATTCTCTGCGCAGCGAGAAGCGCTTGCCGAGCGCTTGGCAGAGCTGTAGAGGCACAGTTGCAATCCGGGTTGATGCCAATGGATTCGCTTCCGACCGATCGAACGTCGTCCCCCGATGTCAAGATCGCGTTATTCCGGGCCTTATTCCGCGCCCACAACGATGTGTTCGCGCGTCGGTTCGAGAACCGCAGGTCGGGTAAGTCAGGATACGCACCCGCTTGCGCCAACGAGTGGGCTCGTGGCATCTGCGAAAAACCGCGCGTCAAGTGCGGCATCTGCCCGCATCGCCGACTTCTGCCGTTGACCGACGACGTCATTCGCTGGCATTTGTCCGGCTGCGATCCCAAGGGCGATCCCTTTGTGGCGGGCGTCTATCCGCTGTTGTCCGACGACAGTTGCGTTTTTCTCGCCGTCGACTTCGACAAGGCAGGTTGGCGCGAAGACGCGAGAGCCTTTCTTGAAACCTGCCGACGGGCGCATCTGCCGGCTGCCCTCGAACGCTCCCGCTCCGGGCAAGGCGGGCATGTCTGGCTGTTCTTCGAGGATGCCATTCCGGCCGTGCTGGCGCGACGACTCGGCGCGTATCTATTGACCGAAACGATGGAAAGACGTCCGGACGTCGGACTGGATTCCTACGACCGCCTGTTCCCGAATCAGGACACCATGCCGCAAGGCGGCTTCGGCAATTTGATTGCCCTGCCTTTGCAGAAAGGACCACGTGAACAAGGCAACAGCGTTTTCCTTGATGACAGTCTCGACCCTTGGCCGGATCAGTGGGCGTTTCTTGGGTGCGTGCAGAAAATCGGCCGCCCTCAAGTCGAAGCGATTGTCCAGGAAGCCGAACGACGTGGGCGAGTCCTCGGCGTGCGTCTGCCGCTACAGGACGACGGAGACGAAGCGCCGTGGTCGGCTCCCCCATCGCGCCGCAGCAAGGAAGCGCCGATTGCGGGCGATCTGCCACAGACCTTGGAGCTGATTCTCGGCAACCAGATCTACGTTGCCAAAGCGGGGCTGAATCCGGCACTCCGGAATCGGCTGCTGCGCTTGGCGGCGTTTCAGAATCCGGAGTTCTACAAGGCACAGGCAATGCGCTTGTCCACCCATGGCAAGCCCCGGGTTGTCGCCTGTGCCGAGGATCACTCGCACCATGTCGGCCTGCCGCGTGGATGTCTCGACGACCTTCGGCAGATGCTGACCGACCTGCATATTCGAATCTCGATTCGCGACGAGCGCTACGGCGGAAGCCCTTTGCAGGTGAGCTTCCAGGGCGAGCTCCAGTCCGAGCAGAAGGCCGCAGCAGACGCGATGCTGGCTCACGATACCGGCGTGCTCGCCGCCACGACGGCGTTCGGAAAGACGGTGGTCGCGGCCCGGCTCATCGCCGAGCGCGGCGTCAACACGCTCGTGCTCGTGCATCGACGGCAACTGCTCGACCAATGGATCGAACGGCTCTCTGCCTTCCTCGGCTTGCCGGTGAAGGCGATCGGTCGCATCGGCGGTGGGCGAAGTCGGCCGAACGGACAGATCGACGTCGCCGTCATCCAGAGCCTCGTCAGAGATGGCGTCGTCGATGATCGCGTCGCTGAGTATGGTCACGTCATCGTCGACGAGTGTCATCACCTCTCGGCACCGAGCTTCGAGCAGGTGGTGCGTCAGGCCAAGGCGCGCTATGTCCTGGGATTGTCGGCAACCGTTGCGCGCAAGGATGGTCACCATCCGATCATCTTCATGCAGTGTGGGCCGGTCCGTCATCGGGTGAACGCGAAAGCGCAAGCGGCGAACCGACCGTTCGAGCACCTCGTGATGGTACAACCGACGGGATTTCAGCCCATCCGGGAAGCTACGCCGGACAAGCGTGTCGAGTTCCTCACCCTCTACCAGGAACTCGTCGTCGACGAGCGCCGTAACCGCATCATTTGCGATCACGTTATCGAGTCGGTGCGTAGCGGGCGTTCGCCGCTCGTGCTCACGGAGCGGAACGACCACCTCGATCGATTGGCGCAGGAACTCGCGGCGAGTGTCCCCCACCTGGTGGTCCTGCGCGCGGGGATGGGAAAGAAGCAACGGCAAGCGATTGCCGACCGGCTGACAGCCATTCCGAGCGAGGAGGGCCGGGTCATCCTGGCAACGGGAAAATACGTCGGCGAAGGATTCGACGATCCACGTCTGGATACCTTGTTTCTGACACTTCCGGTTTCCTGGCGAGGGACTATCGCCCAGTATGCCGGTCGCTTGCATCGTCTCTACGATGGCAAGCGCGAGGTGCGCATCCACGACTTTGCCGATCTCGACGTACCGATGCTGGCGCGAATGTTCGACCGGCGCTGCCGTGGTTATGAAGCCATCGGCTATACGCTCCTGGTGCCCGCGAGCGCCCTTCCTGGATGGCCGACCGATGTGCCATTGCCTGTCGATCCCCTGTGGAAACGCGACTATGCTGGCAGCGTGCGCAGGTTGGTTCGTGATGGTGTCGACAGGCCATTGGCGAGCCTGTTTCTCCATGCGGCGCGGACAATCCTTCCGGATGCCGACGGTGCCGACCGGGCGCGCAGCGCGACCGAAGCGTTTCTCTACCGGCGCCTGGAGACCCTGCCAGAAACCAAAGGGCGTTTCCGCCTCAACGTGGCGCTACCGATCGCATTCGACGCGACCGGATCACTGGAGGTCGATCTGCTGTGTGCCGATGCGCGTGTGGCGGTGGAGCTCGACGGACTCCAGCATCTTGGTGACCCCGTCGCCTATCGCCGAGACCGGCGCAAAGACCAGTTGCTGCAGCAGAACGGCTATCTGGTGTTGCGTTTCTTTGCCGAAGACGTGGGCAAGGAACTGGACTCGGTGCTCGACGGAATTCTGCAGTCGCTTTGTTGCCGATGATGGATTGCGCATGTGATATCGTCAGCGCCGAAGGTTGCGACTTGGCCAATAGTCTTGAATAGTCAGTACGAGATCGAATTTTCGTCATCGCCCGGAAATCCGCATGAATACTGAGTGTTCTTCTGGAGACGGTATTGGTGACGGTATCGAGATGGATGATTCTTATGAAACCCAGTAACGGCAAGGCTTTCAAGGTCATTGTAATAATCGAGTGGGAATGATTCTGCGTTAGGCAGGCACCGAGGGAACCTCAGGCATCTGCCCACAAGCCCCACAGCGCACCATTCATCTCGTATAAAATCCGGGAAAGTCAAACCATCTCTCCGGCACCAGCCTTAACTTATCCCACTCCGGTGGCTGTCCAAGCTACTGTGACCACCGTAGATCTCGGTGAATTCCTCGTCTTCATCCACGACGAAAACTTCCCCGGCAATGCGCTCATCGTCGGAATGCATGACCTGCTTGCCGGTCAACTTGCCGGAGAAGGCTACCAACGACCGGATGCCGGCGTATTCCGGGTGTTTCTCGATGTATTTGTCGAACCCCTTCTTGTAACGCACGGCGGCAGCACGAGAACTGGTGACCACCATGGTCTTGGCCTTGCCATCCAGCCGGTATTCCACGTTCTTGTGGAAGTGCTCAATGATGAACTGCACCTTCTGGGTGACATTGGTCGGATGCAGTGACATCCACTGAGCCAACGCCCGCTTGGCCTGCTTGCCGCTGACGAGCTTCTTATCGCCGACCTCTGCTTGGCCAGGTTGAAAGCGGTCTTGTAGGGCACGTACGGGTGCCGACCATCCCGTTCTTCGTCACCCCGCTCTCGCCCGTCCGGGCTTTCTCCTGGATCGTGCCGTTAAAAACCGGTGCGCCGCACCCCCGCCCTACCGGTCTGGCAGCCGGTTTGACCTGCTGCAGAAAAAAAGGGGGGCGCCCCCCTTCTTCAAAAAAAACCGGTACATTTGGCGGTTATGGCGTCAGTAGCGCGCTTGCCGGAATCGGGCAGCTCGAATCGAAGGTGTTGGGGGTTGCACCGCCACTGAACTGGCTTGTTGCCCCATTAAGCTGTCTTACAGCACCCAGATGGCCGGATATCGCTGCTCCCGATTGGCACTTGATACCAGATTGTCGGTTTGAGCTACCGTCGTTGGGCTGCATGCCATAGTTGCCGAAAACCGGACTGTCTTCACCCAAGATCACCACGGAATTCAAATCTGCATAAATACCGTTAGCATTAAAATCAATCGAGTTGCCGCCGGCCTCGGCATACGCCATTCGAGTGACGGCGATGCCGTCGCCGGTGGCATGGGACGCAATTATGTTGCCATGGATACGCGCCTGGGAACTGCGCGAAACGCGGATACCGTCCAAACCGTTAGTACTAATACTGTTCCTAGAATAGGTTGGAGCAGATACATCCAGAAAGTTGGCGCCAATCCGCGCGCTCGATGATTCGGTGACCAGAATGCCATGCTGTGCATTTTGGACAATAATGTTACCGATAATGACCGCAAACGCCCCTTGACTGACCAAGATACCGTTGCCGCCGCTTTCCCTCACTTCATTGCTATCGATGATGGCGTTGGCCGAACGCTCGACGTGAATACCGTGCGAGCCGCCGGTGATCTTCATATTTTTCAACGTCACGCCCTTGCCGCGCACCTGGATGGTCGGAGCGCCGGGATTGCCGGTGATGGTGGTGGTTGAAGCGCTACCGCCATCGATAATCAGCCTGCCTTTGTCGTTGGTGATCAACAGGTTTTCGTTGCAATCACCCGAGACGGTGATGGTCTGAACCGATATCGTGGCGCTGGACAGCGCGGCGTGCGCGAGGTTGAGGCTGGCGTAACTTACGCCATTCAAAGTCGCGGCACAGGGCGCAGCCTGGGCGCTGGGCGCGAAAGCGATTGCAACGAGCAGACCGATGGCTGGCGATGTGGCAAACCGTTTGTGGATCTTCATGGGTAACATCTCCTAGTGGTGAATGAAAGACGGAAACTGGCCGCACCAAGATAGCCGGCATTCTTCCGGCGCTCCACCTCAATTCCTCTCAAAAAACCTACATCGCATTTATTGATCTGATGTTGCGCAGTCCACATCTGACAGGCTTGCCGGATGAAAAAAGCTGGCCTTGATTTATACGCGGAGTATTTGTTGAGCGTTTTTGGTGCGGCGCACCGGTTTTTGACGGCACGATCCAGGAGAAAGCCCGGACGGGCGAGAGCGGGGTGACGTGCCGGCATTGCGGCCGTTGCGGCGGCCGCAACGCCGGGGGGATCGACCTGCCAAACGCGCCGTACCACGGCGGCGGGACATCCGTAGCCAAGGTGAAAATGTGGTGACCGCACCCCGCACCAAGAAGAAACCGCTACCACGCTTGGTAACCATGTCATTGCGGAGTGGCGGGTATGAGTTTGCAAGCGCGGAAGGCGTTATTTTTCCAACAGACGAAGGGGGTACGTCCTTCGTTGAGATGACCGACGATTTATCGCGCATACCTTGCCGAATGCTGATGCCGGACTGTGCCATGCGCGGTAGCGGACGACCTACAAAGCCGCCTACCGCCTCGCCGCCGACCGGGTACGCCAGTTCGCTGCGCTTATCGGACAATCTGTCCCCGGCCATTCGACCACCCTGTTGTCAGGTGCTCAATGATGAGCACTGACCGCTGCCCCTCCGTGCAGTTTCAGGCCCAGAGCGCGCGTCACCTTCAGAATGGTGGCAAAGCTCGGATTCCCTTCGCTGGACAGGGCAGAGTACAGCCCGTCGCGGGACAGGCCGGTATCTCTCGCCAACTGCGTCATGCCACGAGCACGGGCAATGGCGCTAAGTGCTGCACGAATCAGACTACCGTCGCCGGGGTCTTCTTCGGTGCAAATTTCAAAGTACAGCGCAATGTCTTCTTCGGTCTTCAGGTAGTCCGCCGAATCCCAGCGGGAGAACTTTTCAGTCATGATTTATTCCTTCCAGTCTTTTGCAATGCGCAACGCCTGCTTAATGTCCGCCTCCTGCGTGCGCTTGTCGCCACCGGCCAGCAGGACGATGACCACCGGGCCGCGCTGCATGAAATACACCCGGTAGCCGGGGCCGAAGTCGATGCGCAACTCAGAAACGCCACTGCCGACCGGCTTCACGTCGCCGGGGTTGCCGTCCGCCAGGCGGTCGATACGGGCTTGTACGCGCAACCGAACCCCGCCATCTTTCAGGCTCACCAGCCAGCGATCAAAGGTTTCGCTCTTGATGATCTCGACCATGCGCCAAGTGTAGGATATGACCTACACCCCGTCAACGCCCTTGCACTTCCCTGTACGTCGTTGTACGCTGTTGGCACTTCCCCAAGGGAAGGCGGGTTTGGCGACCCGGAGAAAAGGCGGACAGACCGCCACCAGCGCGGTATTTTTTTGTCCGTCGACATGGCGACACCCTTTATGGGCGCGACGCGTGGGAACCCTTCGGGGTTGCCGGTTCCTTTTCCCGGTTCGCCAACCCGCACGTTCGCGCCCACCCGTTTGGCGACGGGAAAGCGCGATTCCAAACGCTTGAAAAGGAGTCGCACCATGAGCAACCAACCCCCCGGCGTACCCGCGCCAATTCTTCGCATCGCCGTCTACAACTTCTGCCGCCGTTTCACCGGCCCCGTGCTGGCTTTCCACATCGCCCGACGTACCCGACGCCTAGCCTTTCTGGGGCTTTAACCGCACCGTTTCGCAATGACATATCGCTTAACCGCGATGACCTTTTGCCGCCTTTTTTGGAGAAATACACCGTGAACACCAGAACCGATATGACGCCGGAAATGTGGGGCAACATCCTTGTCCAATATGCCGGTAGCGCCGCCGTTTCCGTTTGGGAAAACACCGATATTTCCGCGGCGAGCATTCGCCATCACCACACGGGCAAGTCAGACGAGCGGTATGCTCTTTTCGACGCTTCCCACTATTGGCCCGCCGAGCACCAGCAAGCCATACTCGACAAAGCCGCAGTCACAGCTGGAATGCTCTGCTGTATGCCGTCGATATGGAATGCGATCAAGGCCGTTGCCGAATTCCTGAACGACAACAGCCGCAACAAGGCAAACATCTTCGAGACCGGCGTGATCGTCCGACAATTCATCCCCGGCAAAATCCCGTCGCCCTTTGAGGATTGGGCGGTGTCTCTCAGGCGGCAACACACGACGCCAGCCGTCGCGATACCGCAACCGGCACGCATCGCGCCGCCATCGCGGGACGAGTGGGAGGCGGCATTTCACGAATCCGGTCACGCCGTGGTGGCGCAACTGTTCGAGAGCACGAATGACTACGGTCGGGTAAGAATCTGGCGCGGCGAGCATACTTGGACGGGAGCCATGGGGCCGAACCACGAACGCGCAACGCTGACCGTCGAAGAAATAGAAAACGTTGCCTTGCCTTCAGCAGACCAGTCAGATACCACCGGCAAAGCCGGTGGCTTGAGATTGTGAGCGCCTCAAAGGCGCCCATAAGACCGTGAGCCGCCCTTGGCGGCTTACCCCATATCGAGCTTCATCTGATCGTACCGCTCGTCTTCCTGCTCCTGATTCC
>JACQYA010000144.1 GCA_016208425.1 Betaproteobacteria bacterium | reverse complement strand
GGCCGGGCCGGAGAGGCCGCGATGGGTGAGCAGCACGTTATCGCGAAAGGCGACGCTTGCGCCGCCGGTGCGCGTCCGCGCATCGAGCGTGGCGCCGGCCAGCGGCTTGAGCGGCAGCAGGATTTCGGGAGCCAGCGCGAATGGCACCAAACCGGGTTTCGGCGGGATCACCGGCAGACCGAACTGCTCGGCCAACAGGTAGCCGAACGGGCTGGCGCCGATCTGCGGAACGGCCAATCCGCCAGTGGCGACCACCAGCGAAGCGCAGGTAAAACGGCCGCGTTCTGTATTCAACGTATAGCGCGACGTTTCGTGGCGTTCGCCTTCCCGGCTGTCGATGGCGCCCACGGCGCAAGCGGTCGCCCATCGGACGTTGGCGTCGTCGCAGGCGTCTTTCAGCAAGTCGATGATGTCCTGCGCCGAGTCGTCGCAGAAAAATTGGCCGTGCTCGCGCTCGTGATAGGGAATGCCGCGTTTTTCGACACGGGCGATGAAGTCGACCTGTGAAAAACGGGCCAGCGCCGAGCGGCAGAAATGGGGATTCTGCGAAAGGTAATTTTCGGCGCCGACATTGCGGTTGGTGAAGTTGCAGCGCCCACCCCCAGAAATACGGATGCGCTCGCCGATTTTTTCGGCGTGGTCGAGCAGCAGCACGCGGCGGCCACGACGGCCGGCCTCGGCGGCGCACATCATGCCGGCCGCACCGGCGCCAACGACGACGACGTCAAAGTTCGCCATGCTCGCCCCGGCCGGCAGTTGCCGCGCTCCATCCCAATCCTGCCAACACCAGGGCGAAATCGTCGGCCAGCGGCGCATGAAGGTGCAGCGGCAAACCGCTGACCGGATGCGTCAAGCGCATCTCCAGACAGGCCAGCAGCAAACGGTCGATGCCGAACAGCTCCTTGAACAGGCGGTTGTGGCGGCCCTTGCCGTAGGTGGCGTCGCCGATGACCGGATGCGACAGATGCTTGAGGTGTCGGCGCAACTGGTGGCGACGGCCGGTCTGCGGCTTCAGTTCGAGCAGGGCATAGCGGCTGTTCGGGTAGCGGTCGACCCGATACGGCAGTTCGGCGACGGCCAACCGGCGGTAGTCGGTGAGAGCGTCTTGCGCCGGGCTGGCTGCGTCTTGCGGGCGAAACTCGTAGTCGTCGAATTGCCGGGTCAGCGGGTGGTCGATGCGGCCAGCTTCCGGCGGATGACCGCGCACCACGGCAAGGTAAGTCTTATCGACCGCCTGCGCCTCGAATTGTGCGCTCATTGCCTTGCCGACTTCGCGGTCGAGGGTAAAGAGCAGGACGCCGGAAGTGCTGCGGTCGAGCCGATGAACAGGGTGTACGTGCTGCCCGATCTGGTCGCGCAGCAGTTGCACGGCAAAACGCGTTTCGTGGCGGTCGAGCAGCGTGCGATGCACGAGCAGGCCGGACGGCTTGTGTATCGCGATCAGCGTCTCGTCGCGATAGAGAATCGGCAAAGGCGTGGGCAAAGACGCTTCGCTCACCGTCGCCCGCTTTTCTCGGGAAACTCGCCGTCGACGTAGAACCAGCGCCCTTCTGCGCGCACGAAACGGCTGAGTTCGTGCATCCGCTGCGCGCGGCCGCCGGTCTTGAAGCGCGCGATAAACTCGACGACCGCGCTATCCGCGCCGCTGGCTTGGTGACGTTTGATCTCCAGCCCCAGCCATTTCGTATGGTCGTCGGCCACCAGGTCGAGTTGTGGCGGCCGCGTGCCGGGGTGCCAGGTGGCGAGCAAATACGGTTCGAGGGCGAGAACGTAGGCGCTGTAGCGCGAACGCATCAGCGCTTCCGCCGTCGGCGCAGCTTCGCCGGCGTGAATGCGGCCGCAACACTCGGCGTAGGTTTGCCGGGCGCCGCAATAGCAGGGCGTGGCCACGTCGCTCTTCATCGGAGCGCCAAGCGGGTCAGGCATCCGGCTCGGGCAGATCGGGGGCGACGCCCGGGTCGACGCCCAACTCGGCGCACAGGCGCTGCAGGGCGCCGCGTAGCGCCGCCACCTCGGCGCGCAATTGGGCGACTTCCGCCGCCAGCCCCTCCTTGTGCGCCGCCGAATGGCGCCCGCCATCGGCCTGCGAGCCAATATATACGGGCATCTCCGGAATGCCGCTCAGGAGATGGGCGTAGCGGTGTTCGCGCGATCCGGGCTGTCTGGGCAACTGCGCCACCAGCGCGCCGAGCGGCCGGTTGCTGCGGCTTTCCGCCATCTCGTCGAGATAGGCTTCGAGCGCCGAAATGTCGGGGAAGCGGTAGAGCCGGTCGCAGTTGCCGCGCAGTTCGCCCGGCGTCTGCGGCCCGCGCAACATCAACACCGCCAGGATGGCGACAATCGGGCCGGGCAGGTGCAACACGCGGTCGACATTGTGCGCGTAACGCAGCACGCGGCCCGACGCGCCGTAGCTTTCGACGATCAGCGTATGCGTCCTGAGCGAGTCGAGCGCGATTTGCACATCGTTTTCGCTGGCGTTGATGACCGGATCGCGGCTGGTTTTCTGGTTGCAGCCGGCGACCAGGGAATTGACGGTGAGCGGATAAACATCGGGCGTCGTCAGTTGCTTTTCGACCAGCACGCCAAGCACGCGCGTCTCCAGCAGCGAGAGGGGCGGCAGGGGGTGCGCGGCATGTTGGATCATTGCAGTCATTGCCTTCGCTCCCGGCTAGAAACGTTCGTTGTCGCGCAAATAGCGCCATTGTCCGGCCGGCAGCTTGCCGAGCGAAACGCTGCCGATGCGGATGCGCTTGATGCCGAGCACCGCCAGGCCGACCAGCTCGCACATGCGCCGTATCTGCTGCGGACGGCTTTCGCGCAGGACAAAGCGCAGTTGCGCTTCGTTCTGCCACGACACTTGCGCGGGCTTCAGTTTGATGTCGTCGAGCGACAGGCCGTTCCTGAGTTTTTCCAGGCCGCCGTCGGCCAACTCGCCCTTGACCCGCACCTGAAACTCTTCCTCCAGTCGTGGCTGATCGCCCTTCAGGCGGCGCAGCACGCTGCTTTCCTGCGTGAAGACGAGCATCCCGCCAGCGTCGGCGTCGAGCGCCCCGGCCAACGTCAGGCGGCGCAGGTGGGTCGCCTTGAAGGTCGAAGAAGAAGCATCTTCCACCCAGCGATTCGCCGCTCGCAGCAGGTGCATGGCGCCCGGCTGGCCAGCTTCCGCCGACTCGCAGAGGGTGTCGGCCGGTTTGTTGAGCAGCATCGTCACGGTCTCCGGCTTGTGCCGGCTTGCCGCCGCCTTGATCTCGATTTTTGCATCGGGCGGGACGCGCGCGCCCAGCGTACTGACCACCACCCCGTTGACACTGACCCAGCCGTTCTCGATCCACTCGTCGGCTTCGCGCCGCGAACAAAGACCCATCTCGGTCATACGCCGGGAGAGCCGGGGCGGCTCCGACAGCGGGCGGTGCGCGGCACCGGCTTCGTTGGCCGGCGGCGGAGATGCAACATAACTGCGCACCGGCTTTCGCGAGCGCGGCCTGGTGTCGGCGGCCGCCGGAACCGGCACCGGCCGTGCGGGCAATTTGATCGTTTGACGGGACATGGGGCTGACTTTGCGCTGATTTTTCGTTTTGACAAGCGCGTAGTCTACGCCTTTACGCCAGGGTACGCCGTTCCGTTAGAAGCGATGCGCAAGCTCAGGCGCAGCACGCGCGGTTCGGCCGGGTGAGGATTGGTCGTGCCGGCGCCGGGAATAGTGTTGCCGGTCGGTTCGTCGCCCCGGAAGCGGGCGTGCGACCAAGCGATGTCGGCATCGATAGCCGGCCGGGAATTGACCGCGTAGAGGTTGTTCCACTCGACGCCGTAGCGCCGGATCGAACGAGAAAACCCCGTAACGCCGGCATCGCCGACGAAAAGCCACTCCGAATCGATACCCAGAGACCATAGCGAGAGGGTCGTCCGCCAACCGGGCAGCGGCTCGCTACGCACCCCCGACTCGTAGCCTTTCGTCCCGACCAGCGGCGTGACCTTGTCGGCCGGCACGCCGCTTGTGGGATCGACGGTGAGCGTGGTTCCGCTCGTCGGAAGCACGGACATAAGGAGCCGCCAGAAATAGCGCGCCAGCCAAGACGACGTATGATGAAATAAATTTTTGTCTTACGAACATGTCAAAAAAAGGCGGCTGCCCGCCCCCTTCAGATCGATTCAAGCCAAAACCGGACGCCGCGTCAGGCGGACGGCAAAAACAAAGCTGAGAAAGACGATGGCGACCAGCGCAAAACCGAAAGCCAGCTCCTTGCCGTCGCTCCAGGCGCCGATCTCCGGCGATACGAATTTGGCGATGCCAAAGAATGCGACCAGCAGGCTGACCCCGGAAACGACCAGCCCCATGACGCGCGAGGCGACCAGCGCCGTCTGGTCGGCGCGGCGGATCAGGTGCGAGATCCACAACCCGTTGATGCCGTCGGTCGCCAGCATGCCGAGCATGAAGAGCAGCCCGAGCGTCACCGCGTGCTCCCAGCCGCCGTACTGCGCGGCGGTGAGCGCAAAGAGCGCCGCCTGGCTCATGGTGTCGAAGGAAAACGCGAACAGCGCGCCGACCGCCGCGATCAAGGCGGGATGCGCCGTGTGCTGCAAGCGCTCGAACAAGCGCCCTTTCACGCCGACCGTCCGCACCGGCAGCGCGGCCGGCGTGCGCAAAACCGCGCTGAGGTTGACCGCGCCGAGCGCGAGCAGAAAAGCGACCGAAACCACGGCGCCGAACACCTCCACCCACTCCGGCGTCTGCCACCGCGCGGCCAGCGTGCTGACCACCAGCGCGATCGCCAGCACCACCGTTCCGTGGCCGAGCGAGAACAGCACCCCGCAAAGGCGAGCCAGCGCGGGGTTGCTCCGCGCGTTGTAGCGCGTCAAACCGTCGATGGTCGCCAGGTGGTCGGCATCAAAACCGTGTTTCATGCCGAGCACAAATACCAGCGAGGCGAGTGCGATCCAGTCCTGGGGCATGGTTTACCCATCGGCGTTAAGACAAAATTGACAATAGCGCTTAACAAGTTTCGTGCCAAGAAGGCGGGATTGAATTTAAGGGCTATTCCGCGCGACGACTGGAAAGATGGTTGCCAAAAAGGAAGCGATTGGCTACCGCAGGTCATCGACATTGCTGGCGCTATCACTATCCGCTATCGTCGCGTTATGAATGCCAAACACCGCAAAACGCTCATTGTCATCTTTTTGCGGCCTACGTCATCGGCCATTCCGTTCGCTGACATTGAGGCGCTCATGAAGTCCCTTGGGGAGCCATTTCCGAGCGTGATGGTTCGCGCATCAAGATCGAACTCAAGGATGAGCAGTGGCACTGCCATAGGCCATATCCGGTGAAGGAAGCCGAGCGTTATCAGGTTTATAGTGGTCTCCGTTTTTAGGGCGAAGGTTTAGGCTGTACGCTATCACGACAGGATATGCGTAATGGGCGAGTCGAAGAAGCGGGGTTTTTACAGTGCCGAGTTCGAGGCTATAGTGGTCTCCGTTTTTAGGGCGAAGGTTTAGGCTGTACGCTATCACGACAGGATATGCGTAATGGGCGAGTCGAAGAAGCGGGGTTTTTACAGTGCCGAGTTCGAGGCAAAAGTGGGTCTGGAGGCCGTTCGCGGGATGAAGGCGGCCGATGAGATTGGCCAAGAGCATGGGGTTCATCCCGGTCGGGCAGGAGGTTGGAAGCGGGAAATTCTGGGGCGGGCCAAGACGCTGTTTGAAGGCAAGCGAGGCCCGAAGCCGATGCCGGCGCACCAGGAACCGGAGTTGCCATACAGCGGGATTGGCAAGCTGAAGGCGGGGCTCGGCTGGCCCAAAATGGAGCGCAGACATCACGTACATCCGTCTGGCGCGTGGCTTTGTCTATCCGGTGGCGGTCATCGGCCGGCACTCGCGCCGGATGCCGGGTTGGCGGATCGGCGACAGCGTGGAAGCGGTATTCCGTGCCGATTGCCTCGAGGACGCGATTCGCAACCATGGCAGGCCGGAAATATCCAACAGCGATCAGGGCCCGCGGTTCACCGGTGCCGCGTTCGCCGGCGTGCTGGAACAAAAAGGCATTGTCATCAGCATGGATGGGCGGGGCCGCGTATTTGACAATATCTTTGTCGGGCGGCTTTGGCGCAATGTGAAGCACGAAGCGTGACTCTGAAGGGCTATGCCACGGTAGGCGGACCGATGGTCGGCCCGGCCACCTGTTTCACCTTTTACAACGGCGGGCGCCCGCATCGGTCTCCGGGCAACAAGACGCCCGATCCCGTGTATCGAACCGGCATAAGCGGCGGAGCGATGAGCATGCTTTAAACCACCCCGGCAGCGCCACAGCCCGCCCGCGCGGAATGTCGCGGCCATTTTTGCTCGACGATTTTGCCCAATAGTCGTCCGGGCGGAGCCCCGTCGGCTCGGGTACAATAGCGCCCTCTTGCAACTTGATGATTTTTCCGAGGTTTCTTCGTGCTCGTCGCCGCCAACATCACCATGCAGTTCGGGGCCAAGCCCCTTTTTGAAAACGTCTCCGTCAAGTTTGGCGAGGGCTATCGCTACGGCCTGATCGGCGCCAACGGCGCCGGCAAATCGACGTTCATGAAGATTCTTGCCGGTGCTCTGGAGCCGGGCGCCGGCAATGTCTCCAAGGACAGCCACGAGCGCATGGCCTACCTGCGCCAAGATCAGTTTGCGTTCGAGGATCGGCGCGTGATCGACGTGGTGATGATGGGCCACGAGGAAATGTGGGCCTGCATGTGCGAGAAGGACGCGATTTACGCCAACCCCGACGCGACCGAGGCGGAATATCTGCACGCCGCCGAACTGGAAGGGAAGTTCGCCGAATACGACGGCTATACCGCCGAATCGCGTGCCGGCGAACTGTTGCTCGGCGTCGGTATTCCGGCGCAGCAGCATTTCGGCCCGATGAGCGAAGTCGCGCCGGGCTGGAAACTGCGCGTGCTGCTCATCCAGGCGCTCTTCGCCAACCCGGACATCCTGCTGCTCGACGAGCCGACCAACAACCTCGACATCGCGACCATCCGCTGGCTGGAAAACGTCATCAACGAACGCAACAGCACGATGATTATCATTTCGCACGACCGCCATTTCCTGAACCAGGTGTGCACGCACATGGCCGACCTGGACTACGGCAAAATCAGCATCTATCCGGGTAACTACGACGACTTCATGGAGGCCTCGACGCAGGCGCGCGAGCGCCAGCAGAACGCCAACGCCAAGGCCAAGGAACGCATCGCCGACTTGCAAAACTTCGTGCGCCGCTTCTCGGCCAACGCCTCTAAAGCCAAACAGGCGACTTCGCGCGTCAAACTGATCGAGAAACTGAAACCGGAAGACGTGAAACCGTCGTCGCGCCAGTACCCGTGGATACGCTTCGATTTCGACGAGAAGGAAAAGCTGCACCGGCAGGCTGTGGAGATCGAGCACCTGTCGTTTGCCTACCCCGGCGGCGAACGCAAGATCTTCAACAATTTTGATTTCACGCTCAACGCCGGCGACCGCGTGGCGGTGATCGGCGAAAACGGCGTCGGCAAGAGCACTTTCCTGAAACTGCTGATGGGCGAACTGCAACCGCAGCTCGGCAGCATTAAGTGGACGGAGAAAGCGCGTCCCGGCTACTACGCGCAGGATCATGCCAGCGATTTTTCGGGCGACACGAACCTCACCGACTGGATCGCCGGCTACGCTCGCTCGACGGCCAGCGAGGGCGACGATGTGGAAACATTGATACGCGGCACGCTGGGTCGCCTGCTGTTTTCCGGCGACGACGTGCGCAAGGCGGTCAAAGTTATCTCTGGCGGCGAGCAGGGGCGCATGATTTTCGGCAAGCTGATGCTGATGAGGTGTAACGTGCTGATCCTCGACGAGCCGACCAACCATCTCGACATGGAGTCGATCGAATCGCTCAACACCGCGCTGGAAAAATTCAAGGGCACACTGGTCTTCGTTTCGCACGACAGGGAATTCGTGTCCTCGCTGGCCAACCGGGTGCTGGAGATCCGCATGGACGGCAGCGTCGTCAATTACCTCGGCGATTACGAAGAGTATCTGTCCGGCCAGGGCATAGACTAAGGAGGTTCGGCGATGTTGAAGGCGGTCTGTGGCCTGATTCTGCGTATCCTCGGCTGGCGCACGGTTTTCGTCGCTCCACCGGGGCCGAAGTGGGTCTTGATCGCCTATCCGCACACGTCGAACTGGGATTTCCCTATCGGGCTTCTGTTCTGCGCGCAGCACGGGGTTTTTGTCCGCTGGGCGGGCAAGGATTCGCTTTTTCGCTGGCCGATGGGCGCTATGTTCAGGCGGCTGGGCGGGGTGGCGATCAACCGCCGAGAGCACACCGGAATGATCGCGCAGCTGGCCGAAGCCTTCAGGCGCAATGAAGGCTTCAACATCTGCATCACGCCGGAAGGCACGCGCAAGAAAACCGGCCACTGGAAATCCGGCTTCTATCGCCTGGCGATGGAAACCGGTGTTCCTGTCGGACTCGGGTTTTTCGACTACCGGAACCGGAGGGTCGGCATCGAACGCTGGGTGACATTATCCGGCGATGAGGAAAAAGACCTGTCTTTGTTTCGCGAGGTGTACGCCAAAAAAACCGGTCGCTACCCGGAACAGGCCGGCGATATCCGGTTCGCAAACTGAACCCGGCGCGGTCGGCGATCAGTCGCCGGAGGCCGCTTTTTTGGCTGCGCGCCCGGCGTTTTCGGCGTCTTGTTTCGCCCGTTTAGCTTGTTTCTCGCGGTGTGCGGCATCTTCGGCCTCGCGTTTCTTGCGGCCTTCTTCGGCCTGTTTGGCCTTGTCGGCCAGCTTGCGTTCGCGTTCGGCCACCTTGCGTTCCTCATCGGCGCGGAAACGTTCGGCCTGCTCGTGCAGCCCGGCATCGCGCTCCGCCAGCTTCGCGTCGCGCCCGGCTTCTTTTGCCTCGACCGCCTTCCGGTGCTCCCCGCGCCCGAACTCGCGCACCCCTTTTTCTATGGCACGGACATCGAGCATGGCGCGCGTATGCGCTTTTTGTGCGGCATCCAGGCAGTCGCTGACCAGAAACCTGGCGTAACAAGCCTGCCGATCTTCCAGATATCGCCGCTCCGCCTCGTTGCGCATGGACTCGGCCTGTGCCTTTTGACTGGCTGCCTGCTCGTCCGTTTGCGGCGGATCGGGCAATGAACCGCCGGCGGCGGCCGCCTGTCCGAGCAGCGCCGCTACGATAACGGTCAATCGGCGGAACGGCATCTTCGGCAACCCGTTCAGCCGCTGATATAACTTTCCAGTTGCTGGATGATGAACTGCTGTTCCCCGATTGTTTCCTTGACCATGTCGCCGATCGAGACGATGCCGACGACCTGCTGCGCTTCGTCGAGCACGGGCAAATGGCGGACGCGCTTTTCGGTCATCAGCGCCATGCATTCGTCTACGCTGTGTTCCAGCCCGACATAGAGCACTTTGTCGGACATGATGTCCTGTACCCGCACGTCCCTGGAGGTTTTTCCCTGCAGCGCGATCTTGCGCGCGTAATCCCTCTCCGAAAGCAGTCCGACCAGCTGCTCGCCATCCAGAACGAGCAGCGCGCCGACATCGTGATCGGCCATCAGCGTCAGCGCATGAAATACCGTGTCCTTGGGGGAAACTACGGCAAGCGTCCGGTGCTTGCCGGCGAGGAGTTGTCTGAGCGTTTTCATGGTTCGTCCTTGTTGGCCGGGAAGGCTTCCAGTTTATCAGCCCGTCGCTAGCGGCGGTATTCAGACGCAAAAAAGGGCGGCGCAAGGCCGCCCCATCTGTTTGCGCCGGCGTCGTTCAGCGCAGGCTGGCGGCGTACTCGGCAACCGCTTTCATCTGCCGGTCGGACAGTTTGGCTGCGATGGCGCGCATCATCTTATCCGGGTCGTTGGCGCGCTCTTCGCTGCGGAATTTGAGCAACTGGCTCTCGGTGTACTCGGCGTGCTGACCGGACAGGCGCGGATACTGGGCAGGCAGGCCGCTGCCCGTCGCGCCGTGACAACCGGCACAGGCCGGGACGCCCTTGTCGAAATCGCCCATGCGCCAAAGTTTCCGTCCCTCGGCGACCAGCTTTTCATCCGCCGCCGCCGCCGGCTTCAATTTCTGCTGCGCAAAATACGCTGACATGCTTTTTACGTCATCGTCGCCCAACATCGCCGCCATGCCGCCCATGATGGCGCTGTTGCGCACCGGCGGTTTTCCGTCGACCGATTTGAAGTTGGCGAGCTGCTTGTGCAGATACTCCGGGATCTGGCCCGCCAGATTCGGGTTGGCCGGCGCCGGGCTGTTGCCATCGGCGCTGTGGCAGGCAACACAAACGGTTTCGGCAATCTGCTTGGCTTTCGCCAGATCAACCTTTGCCTTCGCCTCTTCCGATGCCGAGGCTGAGAAACTGGCGGCCATGAAAACCGCAAAAGCCGTAGTACGAATCATGTCCAAACTCCTATTGACGAATCTGAGGCCAAAGAATTGAATCAACAAACCTGATATTCTAATACACTTTGGCGCAGCAGCGTGCGCTCCCATACTCTTTCCGGTTAGCACATGCCTCTCTTCCAGAAGGCGGTTTTTCATACGACCGTCGCGCATCACCGAGATTTGCCCAACGATTCTCGGCGTGAAGTCGCTTTTGCCGGACGCTCTAACGCGGGCAAATCGTCGGCCATCAACACGCTCGCCAACCACACTCGGCTGGCATTTGTCTCCAAGACCCCGGGGCGAACCCAGCATCTGAATTACTTCGCGCTCGAAGAGGGCACCTATCTGGTGGATTTGCCGGGATATGGTTTTGCGAAAGCGCCGGAGGAAATACGTTCGCAGTGGGAAGGGTTGCTGGCGCCGTATCTGCGCTATCGCGAAGCCCTGGTCGGGCTGGTGCTGATTATGGACAGCCGGCATCCGCTGACCGAACTTGACGTGCAGATGCTGGACTGGTTCGCGCAAACCGCGAAGCCGATCCACGTCCTCCTCTCCAAAGCCGACAAACTGACCCGCCAAGAACAGGCGTTAGCCTTGCGGGAAGTGCGGGCGATCCTGGCGAAGATCGGCGACAACTGCACGCTGCAACTGTTTTCGAGCCTGAAGAAGACCGGGGTTGCCGAGGCGGAAGCCGTGCTTGGCGGCTGGCTCGGCATGGACGTCAAGGAAGAAACGCCACCGCCGCCGGCGCCCCGCACGGAAAAGGTCGCCCGCCCGAAGAACCGCAGCGCGCTTGGCTGGAGCGCGAGGAGCGTCAAAAATCCGGGAAACAAAAAGCCCCCGGCAAAGTAGTTGCCGGGGGCGAAAATGCCTTACTTGGAATAAGGCGCCCGCCCAGGGAGGTGAAGCGGGAGACGGTGTGTACCATCTGTGCAATGAGATTTGGCGATTGGCGCAAAGTTCCGCACAATTGCGCTTTCGATCAAAATATTTTTTCGGCGGGCAGAAAAACTTATGGATCCGAGTAGACGTTTTCCGATGACGCGCATGCGCCGCATGCGCCGCGACGATTTCTCGCGCCGCCTGATGCGCGAATCGGCGCTGACCGTCGACGACCTGATTTACCCGGTATTCGTGCTCGACGGCGTCAAGCGTGTCGAGCCGGTCGCCTCGATGCCCGGCGTCGAACGGCAGAGCCTCGACCGGCTGTTGAGAACGGCGGAGCGGGCGCTCGCTCTCGGTGTGCCGGCGCTCGCCCTGTTTCCGGTGATCGACCCCGTCTTCAAGACATGGGGCGCCGAAGAGGCGCACAACCCCGACGGCCTGGTGCCGCGCGCGGTAGCCAGCCTGAAAAAGGAATTCCCGGAACTCGGCGTAATTACCGACGTCGCGCTCGACCCGTATACTGTTCATGGTCAGGACGGCCTGATCGCCGCCGCCGATCCGTGCGCCTACGTGCTGAACGACGAAACGCTCGAAGTTCTGGCGAAGCAGGCGCTCGCACACGCGCAGGCGGGCGCCGATGTCGTCGCTCCCTCGGACATGATGGACGGCCGCGTCGCCCGCATCCGCCGCGAGCTGGATGGCGCCGGGCAGATACACACGCGCATCCTAGCGTATTCGGCGAAATACGCTTCCAGTTTCTACGGCCCGTTCCGCGACGCCGTCGGCTCTGCCGGCAACCTCGGCAAGGGCAACAAGCACACTTACCAGATGGATCCGGCGAACACCGACGAAGCGCTACGCGAGGTCGCCCTCGATCTGGCCGAAGGCGCCGACATGGTGATGGTCAAACCGGGCATGCCCTATCTCGACATCGTCCGGCGCGTCAAGGACGAGTTCAAGGTGCCGACCTACGCCTACCAGGTCAGCGGCGAATACGCGATGCTCAAGGCCGCCGCGCAAAACGGCTGGCTGAACGAGGAAGCGTGCGTGCTGGAAAGCCTCCTCGCCTTCAAGCGGGCCGGAGCCGACGGCATCTTGAGCTACTTTGCGCTGGACGCTGCGGGCTGGCTCAAGATTTGAGTCTGGCGCGCAACAAGAAGCGCAAACCCTCGATCGGCCGTTGGACGGAAGAAACCACCAGAATTTGCATCACCCCCGCGATGCGCGCCATGATCTGACCGGTGCGGCTCTCGACCAGACGATGGAACAACGCGCCCGCCGCAATTGTGGCCGCCCAGGCGATCAGTATGCCCAGCGCTTGGATCCCCGGATCTTCGGGCGCGAAGCGGGAAAACAGGGCGTTGACGACCAGGCAGACGGGAAAGTTGACGAGAAATACCGAGTAGGAAATTTCTCCCAGAAACGCCAGCGGTCTGGCGTTAGGCCAAATCTGCAAGAACCCCTTCCGGCGCGATATTCCGAGCGCCAGCGCAACCAGCAAGGCCACGGCAATGCGCGAACGGTAGTCGACCAGCAAGGCGGCTACGACGGCGGCGGCCATTAACGCCAGCCAGTCCGGAGCCTGTTTCCGGGACGATACCCACCAGGTAACAACGCCCAGCGCGTACGAGCCGAAGAAATAGATCGCCCAGTCGTCCCAGGTGGCATCGCGGTTGAAATAGAACAGTGAAGCCAGCGCCAGCCCGGCGACCAGGCTCTTGCCGAGAACGCGTGCCGCCCGGTTCTCCTTGGCGGCAGCGCGAGCCAGCCAGAGTGTCCCGAGCAGCAGGGCAAAGAGCTGAAAATCGATGGCGATATACCAGACGCCAGCGGAAATCGCGTCGAACCCCAAGATGTTTTGCAACAGTAACGCATGCGCCAGAAGCTGCCGCAAAGTGGGGGCGCCGGGAATCGACTCGTGCTCCATCCACTGGCCGGCGACGAAGGCACACGCGATGCTGAACAGCAAGGCGGCGAAATACGGCACGGCCAGCTTCACGTAACGGCGCCGCAACAACGCCAGCGGGTCTTCCACCGTCAACCTGCCCTCCGGCGCCAGACCCTTCGCCGCCAGGAAGCCGCCGATGACGAGGAACACTTGCACCGCGATGCGCGCGTCCTGGCTGAACCAGGAGAGCAAAGACGGGGCAAGGGTATGGGCAAAGTCGGACATCGGCCCATAAAAAGCCAGATGATGAAGCACGATCAACTGCGATCCGAACGCCTTCAGAGCGTCGATGAATGCGAGTCTGGAAACGGCGGCGCGCATGGGCAAAATCTCGGTTTGTGGCGCAACGCCAAGCGCCGGTCGCCAACAGGAAAATTTCGGGAAGCGCAGCATGGGAGAGAACCGGCCGACGGAGGCGCGGAAAACCAAGCGCTCCCGGCTGAAAAACGGACATGACCCCGCGAAACGAAGAGATCCTGTGCGCCATCGCTGCTAGGGCGCGGATTATACGCGAATTTTTACAAATGTCGCCAATCTTTTTGCCGCAAATCGTCTTGTCGCCAACCGGCAACCGGCCCGGCAACTCCACCACGCCGCGTCCGGGAATGGAATAAAATGCCGTTCATGAAACTCCTCACCGAACAACAGCACGAACGCCTCGACAACTACGAGAAGCTGATGCGTCTCGACAAGCCTATCGGCATTCTGCTGCTGCTGTGGCCGACGTTCTGGGGTTTGTGGCTGTCTTCGCAGGGGAAGCCGAACTGGGCGGTAGTGTGGCTGTTTGCGCTGGGAACCGTCTTGATGCGCTCGGCCGGATGCGTCATCAACGACTACGCCGACCGCAACTTCGACCCGCATGTGGCGCGCACCAGCGGACGGCCGCTGGCGGCGGGCAAGGTGTCGGTGAAGGAGGCGATGGTTCTTTTTGCGCTGCTCGTCGCCAGCTCCTTCTGCCTCATCCTGCCGCTGCATTCTTGGCTGATTGTCGGGCTGTCGGTCGCCGCGCTGTTTCTGGCGGCCAGCTATCCGTTCACCAAGCGCTTCTTCGCCGTTCCGCAGGCTTATCTCGGCGCCGCTTTCGGCTTCGGCATCCCGATGGCCTATGCGGCGCATCTTGGCGGCGTGCCGGCCGAAGCCTGGTGGCTGCTGCTGGCCAACGTCTTCTGGGCGATGGCGTACGACACGGAATACGCGATGGTCGACCGCGCCGACGATTTGAAAATCGGCATCAAGACTTCGGCGATCACTTTCGGCAAACACGATGTCGCAGCCGTGATGCTTTCTTACGCCATCGCTTTGTGCCTGATCGGCTGGATCGGCTACGGACTGCGTCTGGGCGGGGGGTTTTTTGGTGGCTTGCTGGTGGCTGCGGGGATTGCCGGCTACCACTACACGTTGATCCGCGCGCGCGATCCGGCGCGCTGCTTCAAGGCTTTTTTGCACAACAACTGGATCGGCGCCAGCATTTTTGCCGGTATCGCGCTGGATTTTTTGGTTTCTGAACGGGGACTGTAATGAAAAAGTGGATCGTATTGCCGTTGCTGCTGTGCGGCGTTTTCGCTCGCGCAGCCGATGATGGGCGCCAACTGGCGACCCTGCCGGCGGCGGCGGAGGCGGCCTTGCGCGAAGAAATGCGCGACAATCTGCTGGCGCTCAACGAGATTCTGGCGCTGCTTGGCGCCGGCAAGGTAAAAGAGGCGGGCGAGGTGGCCGAGCAGCGGCTCGGACGGTCGGCGATGGGCAAGCATCGCGACAGGCCTTTCGACGCCCGCCCTGGACCGCATATGCCGCCGGCGATGCACAACTTGGGCATGGACGAACACATCGCGGCCAGCGAGTTCGCCCGCATCGCGGCGAAAGGCGACCGCAACAAGGCTCTGGCGGCATTGCCGGCGGTGACCGGAACCTGCGTTTCCTGCCATTACGGTTACCGTATCCGATAGCTCGCCCAACACGATGAAATACCACGATCTGCGCGACTTCATCCAGCAACTGGAGGCTCTCGGCGAGTTGAAACGGGTCGGCATCGAAGTCGATACGCGGCTGGAAATGACCGAGATTTGCGACCGCGTGCTGCGCGCCGGTGGGCCGGCGGTGCTTTTCGAGAAGCCGAAAAACGGATTTGGCAACACTCCCATGCCGGTGCTCGCCAACCTCTTCGGCACGCCGCGCCGCGTCGCGCTGGGCATGGGACAGGAGTCGGTCGCCGCGCTGCGCGAAGTCGGCAAGCTGCTCGCCTACCTGAAGGAACCCGAGCCGCCGAAGGGGCTGAAAGACGCTTGGGACAAGCTGCCGGTGTTGAAGCAGGTGCTTAACATGGCGCCAAAGGTGGTGTCGTCGGCGCCTTGCCAGGAAATCGTCTGGGAAGGGAAAGATGTCGATTTATCGCGCCTGCCGATCCAGCTTTGCTGGCCGGGCGACGTGGCGCCGCTGATTACCTGGGGTCTGACGGTGGCGCGCGGGCCGCACGAGGCGCGGCAGAATCTGGGCATCTATCGGCAACAGGTGCTGGGGCCCAACAAGGTCATCATGCGTTGGCTACCGCATCGCGGCGGCGCGCTCGATTTTCACGATTACTGCCTGAAGCATCCCGGCCAGCCCTTCCCGGTCGCGGTGGCGCTGGGCGCCGACCCGGCGACCATCCTCGGCGCGGTGACGCCGGTGCCGGACAACCTTTCCGAATACCAGTTCGCCGGGCTGCTGCGCGGCGCGAAAACCGAGCTGGTGAAATGTATTGGTTCGGACTTGCAGGTGCCGGCGTCGGCCGAGATCGTCTTTGAAGGTTACATCGATCCGGCCGAAACGGCGCTCGAAGGCCCCTATGGCGACCACACCGGTTACTACAACGAACAGGCGCTGTTCCCCGTGTTTACGATTGAGCGCATAACCATGCGCCGCAATCCGATCTACCACAGCACCTATACCGGCAAGCCGCCGGACGAACCGGCGATGCTCGGCGTCGCGCTGAACGAGGTTTTCGTACCGCTGCTGCAAAAGCAGTTTCCCGAAATCGTCGATTTTTACCTGCCGCCCGAGGGTTGTTCCTACCGGCTGGCCAGCGTCAGCATCAGGAAGCAGTACCCCGGCCACGCCAAGCGTGTGATGTTCGGTATCTGGAGTTTCCTGCGCCAGTTCATGTACACCAAGATCATTATCGTGGTCGACGACGACGTGAATATCCGCGCCTGGAAGGAAGTGATCTGGGCGATCACCACCCGCGTCGATGCGGCGCGCGATACGCTGATCGCCGAAAATACGCCCATCGACTACCTCGACTTCGCCAGCCCGGTCGCCGGCCTGGGCAGCAAGATGGGCATCGACGCAACCAACAAGTGGCCGGGCGAAACGAACCGCGAGTGGGGCACGCCGATTGCGATGGACGCCGCGGTCAAGCAGCGCGTCGATGCGCTGTGGGGCGATCTGGGATTGTGAATCGAAGAGGGGTGTCGGCATGGAAGACAAGGCAATCGAAGTTAGCAGGAGCGATGTTCTCCCCCCGCAAGCCGTACCGCGCGCCAGCCTGGTCCAGCTCACGCATCTGATTTACGGGCTGCACGCCTTCAGCGCGGTGACCGGCCTGCTCGGCACCGCCTTTATCGTCACCGCTTTCCTCTCC